>VXTH01000085.1:0-3749 GCA_009837565.1 Chloroflexota bacterium
GCGCCGAGCAGGCAGGCGGCCATCGTCAACAGACCTCCCTGCGGCCCGAGCGATTCGACCAAGGCGCCGGCAATCAGGGCGCCGATCAGAATCGTGCCCTGCACCAGGTTCATGAGCGTGAGCGCTTGTCCCCGCATCTCTTCGGGGGCGTGGGCGAGCAGGGCGAGGTTGGGCACGGTGGCCATGTTGTAGACGCACGCGGTGGCGAAGAAGACGCAGACCGCAACAACTGCCAGGTGTGGCGCCAGGGCGATTCCGATCAGGGAAGCGCCGCCGGTCGCGATCAGCCCGACCATGAGCAGGTTCGGGGAACGGATCTCCTTCAGCGAAGCTAGCCAGACTGCGCCCAGCGTCGCCCCGAGGCCACCGACGGCCGCCAGGTAGCCGACCCAGGAGCGGTGCTGGCCCAGTTCGTCGATCACGACCAGCGGCATGAGCACCGCTTCGTAGGGCTGAAGGAACATGTAGGACATCGCCGAGATGACCAGCACCGCGATGGGCCAGCGCGTGTCGATGGCCCATCGCGCTCCGGCCGTGATCTGGCCAATGATGGAGCGCACTTCCTCCTTGCCATCTGGCTTCGGATGTTGCCGAGTCTGAATCATCCCTCCAAGCAGCGCGGCCAACAAGCTGAACGCAGTCATCAGACCGAACATCCAGGTGAGGTCGGCGATGCTGAGCAGCAGGCCGGCGAGCAGCGCGCCACCGATTTTGACCGATGTCTGTCCCGTCTGCGACAGTGCCGTGGCCGAACGCAGGTGGGCTGACTCCACAATCACTGGCAGCAAAGCGCGTCGCGCGAGATTGAAGAACACGAAGCCGATGCCAGACAGGGCCGAGAGCGCGATCACCTGCCAGCTTTGGGCTTGGTCGACGATCAGCAAAACGAAGAGCACGCCGGATGCAACCGCGTTGGCCAGAAACGAGCCGATCAATACTCGCCGATAGGGATAGCGATCGACGATCACCCCGGCGAACGGCGAGAGCAACAGATTGGGCGCCATCCAGGCCGCGAGCACCGCGCCCAGCAGGACGGCGGAGCCAGTCAACTCGACGATCAGTACGGCTCGGGCGACCAACTCCAGCGCCAGAGCGGCCGAGCGGACAAAGGTCGCTGTCCAGAGGACGCGGAAGTCGCGGTAGCTGAACGCCGAAAAGGTCTCCGGACTAAACAAAGGGCGCTCCTCGACGCTCGCCACCTAACGGTTCCGCGCATTGCGAAAGTCGGCACCGATTGCGCGACAACGAACGAGTCCAAAAGCAAGAGAGTTGGACACAGACTCGCGGATCTCGCGACGGCGGCGTGACGTCCTCCTACTCCGTAGTTGAGATACAGCATTTCACTGCGCGCGTGGGTTGCGATAGAAGAAGCCGACCGCAGTGTGCTTTCAGTTTTGCCTGCTTCACCTGTAGCGATGTGCCCGCTTGACATTGGTACGGGCCGCTCTCGTTGGCGCTGGCGATCCGACGTACATTCGCAGTAATGACGGACGAGCAGCTTGAGGCAATGCGACACGACGCATATTGGTCGAGTCTGGCTCGTGCATTCCATGGCGCGCAGGAACGTCGTCCGCACGTGCTACGGGCCGTCGCGTACGCCGTGCGGAGAAGCCTGACACCGGGCAGCCTGAGCGAGCCAGACGTTGTCCTGTACGCGACCCGAATCTCGCTCTGGGGACGCTGGTTCATCTGGTTGGTCGTCGTTTTTCTGACCGCGTATCGGCCGAGCTTCTGGTATCCGGACATGGCCGAAGCGCTCGTCCTGCCAATCCTGCAACTGTTGGTCAACGGCCTGGTCCACTATCGGTTGCGCAAGCGGCGCCCGATCACCCAGCGCCTGTTGCTGTTGCTGAGCGCCAGCGACGTGGCTCAGATCACGTTTGCGGTCCTCATTCTCGGCGGATACTCGAGCTTTGCCTTCGTCGCCTTCTACCCCGCGCTGGGCCTCTTCGCCGTGCTGTTCCCATCGCTCTCGGCCACGCTCGGTTGGACATCCGTGGCTGCGCTGCTCTACATCGCAGCCTGCCTCTGGAGCGGCTCAGGTCTGAGCCTCGATCGCGGTCAGGAGATGGTCCTGGTCGGTCGTGTTGCCATGATGTACGTCGTTGCGATTGGCATCGGCATGATTGTGCGCTTCGAGCGGCTCCGCTGGCAGTCGGCGCTCTCACGCGAGCAGCAGCTGCTCAACGAGCGGATTGAGCTCTCCCAGCAGATCCACGACACGACCGCTCAGACGGCGTCAATGATCAATCTGGGCATTCACCGCGCTAAAGCGCTGGCCGCCGAATCCCAACCGGAACTGCGGTCCGCGCTCGACGCGACCGCCGAGCTGACCAGGTCGGCGATGTGGGAGATGCGCGGTCCGATCGATGCCGGGCACATTGTCGAAGGGCGGGAGTTGGGACGGGTCTTGTGGTCGCACTGCGCGACGTTCGAACGGATCACCGGTATCCCCGCCGTGCTGACGCAGTCGGGAACGGAGCCGGACCTACCGACCGCAGTGCGCTCCCAGCTCTTCGCCATCGCGCATAACGCGCTGACCAACGCCTTCCTCCACGGCGATCCGAGCCGGGTTGATGTCGGCTTGAGCTTCACCAACGATCGGATTCGACTGAGCGTCGCCGATGACGGAATCGGGCTGCCGGACGACTATGCCAGGCGCGGCCGCGGCATGCGCGGCATGGTGGATGATGCCGAGGACATGGGCGGCACGCTGATGGTCGACGGCGCGGGCGGCGGCGGCGGGACCACTATCACCTGTGTCGTGCCTCTTGAGGGGCGTGAGGGGGGAATCTGAGATGCCAACTCCCGAACCGATCACCGTGCTCGTTGTCGATGACCACCCGATCATGCGTCAGGGCATTTGCGACCTGTTGAATGGCTCAGGACGGTTCTCTGTCGTCGGCGAAGCCGCAGATGGGGAGGAAGCGCTTCGCATGGCCGCGGAACTCAAGCCTCAGGTCGTAGTCATGGACGTGATCATGCCGCGAACGGACGGGATCGACGCCTGCCGCGAACTCATGGCGCTGTTGCCCGATACCCGCGTCATGATGCTGACCGCCGCGGCGCAGGAGGATGCAGTGATCGACGCCATCGCCGCGGGCGCCACCGGTTTTCTCGAGAAGTACGCGCCGCCGGAGGAGTTCATCACTGCCGTGTCGGATGTGGCCGCGGGACGCCTGAGAGTGCCCGACGAGGCTGTCAAGCGCGTGTTCGCGATGCTGCGGGGGGAACGTCCATTGGAGACCGTCAAGCCCCTGGAACGACTGACGGCGATCGAGCGTGAGACGCTGACCTACTTCGCCAGCGGAACGCCATATGGCGAGATGGCCAGGCAGCGAGGCATCAGCGTCGTCACGGTCCGTAACACGCTCTATCGCATCCAGGACAAGCTAGGCATCGAGACCAAGCCGGAACTCGTCATCTGGGCCGTCCGCAATGGTTTGGTCGACGACGTCGTGGTCGGCATTGACGAGCAGTGATTCAACTCATTCGTCTGAGGAGCTTCGTCTGAACAGTCTGTCTCAGCCCGGAAGCCCTGATGGCGAAGAGCTGACGCTCGACGAAGAGACCAAGCGCTACACCGCGCCAGTACTAAGCGAAAGTCCAAGCTTGCACTTCTGACCTGTTGCCGCGCCAATGCTCGAAGTGAGAATTCGACGCAGGCGTCCTCGGGAGGATCAGAATGCGTATTCACTTCAAGAAGGCTCAGCTCCTTGAGAGTCGAACTGCCATCTCCGCTGTTGTTC
>VXTH01000123.1:0-3739 GCA_009837565.1 Chloroflexota bacterium
TCTGACTTCCGAGGAGTAAGCCGATGATGAAACGAGACCGTGACGCGGGCCGCGAATACGCGGAGATCTGGGGCGAGGCCGTCCAGGCCAACCGGAAGCTTAGGACGATCCTGATCTTCCTTTCGGCAAGCATCGTGCTTGGCGTCTTCCTGCTGCTCAGGATCGCGGGCGCCGAGCCGCCCAAGCCCATCGTGGTCCGCGTGGACGAGGTGGGCCGCGCCGAGGCGCTGGCCTACGAGGCCGCAACGGCCCAAGCGGATCCGCTCGATCCGACGACGAAATACTTCCTGAACCGGTTCGTCCACGATTTCCACTCGCGGCGCCGGGCCACAGCCCAGGAGCAATGGACGCGGAGCCTCCGGTTCCTCTCGACCGATCTGGCGAACGCGGCGTTCCAGAGGGACGGCGCGGAGGTCGCGAGCGTCGCGGCGGGCACCGCCGACACCGAGACCGAGGTCGAGCAGGTCGTGCTCCGCATCCACCCCGCGCCCGAGCCGCCGCACGGCGCGACGGCGGACTTCGACCTCGTGCAGTTGCGGGGCGAGCAGGAGCTGCGGCGCGAACGCTGGTCGCTCTCGCTCCGGTTCGAGTTCCTGGACTCGATTCCCCCCGAGCTTGTCGTCCACAACCCGATGGGTCTCCTCGTCATTTACATGCGGGCCGACCGGGCGCTCGTCACCGGCGGGGAGGATCGATGACCCTCCACCACCTCAACGGACGAGAGAAGGTGCTTGAGGCGTTCGGCTGGACGGGGAAGAAGGCCGAGTGGATCGCGCTGGTGTGCCTCCACAGCGGCGTGTTCACCCGCGCGCAGTGCGCGCGGTTCCTGGGCGCGCACCCGGAGCAGGTGCGGCGCGTCGTCCACGCGCTGATCGCCGAAGGGCTGGCCGCCGAGGAGACCGTCCCCGGCCTCCGGGGCATCGGCCGCGTGTGCCGGATCTACTCCCGGCGCGTCTATCGGGCGCTCGGCGCCGAGCACGTCCGGCACCGCCGCGCCGCCGCGAACGAGGTGCTGCTCAGGCGGCTGCTCTCGCTCGACTACGTGGTCGAGCACGCGGACCTGCCGTGGCTCCCGACCGAGCCCGAGAAGGTCGCCGCGTTCGAGGCGCTCGGCATCGGGCGCGCGCTGCTGCCGTCGCGGCTCTACCGGGGCGCGGCCGGGGACACGCGCCGCTTCTTCCCCGTCAAGCTGCCCGTGGCGCTCGACTCGACGCGCGCCGTGTTCGTCTACGCCGAGCCGGGCCACGAGACCGCGACCGCGCTCCGCTCTTGGGGCGCCGCGCACCGGGGGCTCTGGGACGCGCTCGGGAAGCAGGGCCGCGCCGTCGAGATCGTCGCCGCGGCCCGGACGATGGAGGAGATCGACCGGGCCGGGCGGGTGATCCGCAGGTGGGCCGAGGCGGGGTCCGGCCCCGCCGAGCCGGACGCCCGGACGGTCGAGGAGCTGGCCCGGATCGAGCGGGCGATCATCGAGGGTGCGGTCCACGTGCTCGAAGAGTTCGGCGGCCTCCAGGCCGCCATGAAGCGGAGCGTCGCGCTGGAGAACCGCGCGCGCCGTGGACCTGGGCGCGCATCGGTGAGCCGCGCCGCCACGTGGCGGACGATCCGCCTCCAAGGAGCCCGCTACCGATGACCGCCAGGCGAGTTGGGGCCGCACCGAGGCGTGAAATCGACACGGGGGGCGGATTCACAGTCGAGGCGTCCGGCGATTCACAAGGACGTGGGCGGCCATCCGCAGACGCCGTAACGTCTTGCGCCGCCGCGCCCCGGCCGGGCGTCGCCGGTCGGGCCGCTTCGGCGGGGCTGGGAGCGACCCCAGGCCCACGGGGCCTGTTGCGGGTTCGGGCCGAGGTGTGGATTCACACCCCGCCCCTCCGCCCCGCACGGGGTCGCTCCCAGCCAGCGATCCTTTCAGGAAGGAGGCTGCGCCGATGAAGTCCGCCACGCTCGCCGTCATCGGAGCCGCCGTCGGCGCGGTCGGCGCGCGGGCGCTCAAGGCGCCGTTCCCGCCGCCGGACGCGAACCCGTACCTCAACCTGATCGCATGGCACGATCCGGGCCTGTACGCCGTCCTCCGCCTCTGGCACTACGCGTGGCCCGCCGTCCTGGTCGTGCTCGCGGGCTCGCTCGCGATCTCGGTCTGGCGGGTCTGGTTCCAGCCGCTCTTCCAGTTCAAGAGACGGGGCAGGCTGCCCGACTGGCCCAACTCGCCCGCAGACGAAGCGCCCTCGGTCGTGGTCGGCGAACTGCACCACCCGACCGTTGCGCGGGAGAGCGAGCGGCCGTCCTGGCTCGTCGTCCCCGAAAAGGGACTCTACACCGGCGTGCTCGCCGTCGGGGCGGTCGGCACCGGCAAGACGACGGCCTGCATGTACCCGTTCGCCCACCAGCTTCTCTCCTGGCAGGCGGACGATTCCAAGCGCCGCGCGGGGGCGCTCGTGCTCGAAGTCAAGGGCGACTTCTGCCATCAGGTGCGAAGCATCCTGGGCGAGGCGGACCGCGCGGACGACTACCTCGAAATCGGGCTCGGCGGCTCGTGGCGGTGGAACCCGCTCGACGATCCGCTGCTCGACTCCTACTCGCTCGCCTACGGCGTGGCGTCCCTCATCAACCAGCTCTTCGGCAAGGGCAGGGATCCCTTCTGGCAACAGGCGTACACCAACCTCGTGCGGTGGATCGTGGAACTCCACCGGCTCCTGCCCGGGGGCTGGGTCACGCTCCAGGACGTGTACCGCTGCACGGTGGACGGCGACCTCCTGGCCGGAAAGATCGGCGAGGCCAGGGCGCTCGCCGACCGCGTGTGCCCGCTTCGCGCCGTCATCGCGAGGAAGGACCTCGCGAAGCACCGCAAGGCGCTCGGAGACTGGGACTGGCGGGCGCTGCCGGAGGAGGGGAAGGCGGCCCACCCGCTCGATCCCGCGCTCCGCGAGCGGCTCGCCGAACTGAAGGTCGCCTACGCCACGGAGCCCGAGGGAGCCGCCGGTAGCGAACTCCGCGAGCGGGTCGAGGCCGTCGAGCGGTGGTACGACAAGGACTGGTCGGCGCTGGACGCGAAGCTCCGCACCTCGATCGTCGAGGGGATCAGCGTCTTCCTCTCGCTCTTCGACCAGCCGGACGTGGCCGCCGTGTTCTGCCCGCCGCCCCCGAAGGACGATGCCCCGCCCAGGCGGGCGGACGGCGACGAGGAGGAGAGGTCCCCGGAAGTCCCGCCCATGCCGGGCCTCCGCCGTAGGCTGCCGCCGCTCTCCGAGTTGATCGAGGGCGGCAAGGTGCTGGCCCTCAACATGCCCGCCGGGGCGAACCCGGCGCTGGCACGCGCCATCGGCGTGCTCCTCAAGAACGCGTGGATCCAGGCGCTGCTCCGCCGTCCGGCCGAGGCCGCGCGGCGACCCGACCGCTACATGCGGCCCGCCGTGTTCATCTGTGACGAGTATCAAGCCTTTGCGACCGTGGGGCAGGACGACCCGTCGGGCGACGAGAAGGCGTTCGCGCTGACCCGGCAGTGCCGGTGCATCCCCATCGTCGCCACGCAGTCGCTCTCCTCGCTCCGCTCCGTGCTCCCCTCGGGCGAGGCGTGGCGCACGCTCGTCCAGACGCTCCGGACACGGATCTTCCTGTCGCTCTCCGACGAGGCTTCCGCACGGATCGCGTCCGAAATGTGCGGCTCCGTCATGAAGACGCGGGCCTCGTACACGTTCACCGAGACCACGGGCAGACCCGAGTTCTCGCTCCTGTCGGG
>VXTH01000012.1:0-3739 GCA_009837565.1 Chloroflexota bacterium
CGACCACCTCGTCCGCCATCCGAGCCACCGACGCGAGGTCGTGGGAGATCAACAGCGTCGCTGCGCCGAGGTCGTCGCGAAGGCGTTCGACCAGTGAGAGCATCAACCGCTGAGTCGTCGGATCGATCGAGCTGGTCGGTTCATCGAGGATGAGCAGGCGTGGCTGATTCGCAATCGCACGCGCCATCGCCACCCGCTGTTGTTGGCCAATCGAAAGCTGGTGAGGAAACCGCCGGCGGAAAGACCGATCACTTGGAAGGTGGACCTGTTCCAGCAACTGGTTCGTAGGCTCGGATTTCGCCAGTCGCCGTTCTTCAACCAGGTCCTCGACCCGCATCGTGGGCGTCAGGGTCGAAGCTGGATTCTGGGGCAGATACGCGATCGACTCCCGCCGGAAGCGACGCAGCTCAGTCTCCGAGAGCTCGAAGAGCTCCTGACCGCCATAGCGGACTTCCCCGCCGACCTTGCGCATGCCAGGCCGGACAAAACCAAGCAGGGCCAGACCAAGCGTCGTCTTGCCGGCCCCCGACCCTCCGACCGCTGCGAGGATCCGGCTTGATTCCAGGCAGACGCTCACCCCGCCAAGTATCTGCGCGTCATGACTGCCGCGAATCTCGAGGCTCCGCACTTCGATCACCGGGCGACCTGTCTCGCGAACCGGTCGGCGAGCAGATTGACCGGGATAGTCAGGATGAGAACCATCAGCGAAGGCGCGATCGTGGCCCACGGATTGAGCCCGGCGCCGCCAATGTTCTCGGCAATCATCGAGCCCCAGTCGGTCGAAGGCGGGGGCGGACCGAAGCCAAGGAACCCAGCCGCCGCGACCAGATAAATCGCACCGATGAAACGCAAGCCGGCGTCGGCCAGCAGGGGACGGGCGAGATTCGGTACGACATCGCGGACCATGATCGTTGCCGCCGATTCGCCAATCATGCGCGCCTGCTCAACGTACGCGCTGTGGATGATCGGGAACGCGGCAGCGCGAGCGTAGCGCGTTGTGAACGGAATCGAGACGATCACCACCGCAAGCGCCAGGACCCAGTGTTGCGCCCCAAACCGGTGAAAGAGCACCAGGGCGACGAGGATCGATGGAATGACGGCGAACACGTCCATGACCCGCATGATCACATCATCCCGGCGCAAGGCCGCAGCCGCGACTCCGAGCACTCCACCGAAGAGCGTGGCCAGCGAGGTCGCCACCAATGGAATGATGACGATCGGCCGCCCGCCGTGCAGGATGCGCGATAGCACATCGCGTCCGAGGTGGTCCGATCCGAACAAACCGACAGCTGCGTCGAAGGGTAAGGACACGACCTCCCCCCTGTCGTGTGGTGCGATCATCGGACCGAACAAGGCCAGGATCAGGACCGCCAACAACAGGATCAACAGCGTGAATGTCACCGACGCAACGCGCGCCGGACGGGCGCGCCTCCAGCCCACGGCGAGGATCTGCTGACCAGCGAGGAAGGTCATCCCGCTGTCCTCCGCTCCGGCGACGCGAGGAATCCCACGACGTCAGCTACCTGGAATCCGACAATCACTGTTGCCGCCTGGATCAGACCAATCGCTTCGATGACTGGAGCGTCGCGCAGCGCAATCCGGTCAACGAGCTGCGAGCCGAGGCCGGGGAAGGCGAAGATCCGCTCAACCACAACCGCGCCGCCGACAAGGAACGGCACCATGAAGGCAAGGACCTGGACCGACGGCGGAACTGCCGATGGGAGCAGATGCCGAAACAGCACGCGGGCTTCAGTCAATCCGGCAAGTCTTGCGGCCTGTACGTGGGGCATCCGCGCCGCGTCGGCGACCGCCGCGCGGATCAAGCGGGCCCCGTAGGCGCCACCGACGATGCTGAGCGATATCACCGGTAAGACAAGAATCTCTGGCCGCGACAGCGGAGTCCCCTCGCTGGGCACAAGCGATACGGCGGGTAACCAGCCCAGTTCAAGTCCGACGACCGAGATCAAGATTCCAGCAATGATGAACTCCGGAACCGACACCGCGCTCAGCGTCGTCACAGAAACCAGGGTCGAGGTCTTCGTGCCGTCACGCATCCCGCCCAACGCGGCCAGACACAGCGCCACCGCTGTGATCGCGGCGAACGCCACCAGGGCGAGTATGGCCGTGTTGAGCGCCGGCCGGGCGATGATCGCCTCGACCGATTGATTCGTGCGAACCGACTCACCGAGGTCGCCTTGCAACGTCGACCACAGCCAGCGTCCATAGCGAACCGGAACGGGATCGTTGAGGTTGAGTTGCTCACGCAGGACGTCCAGCCGTTCCGGCGTCGCGTTGATGCCCAGGATTTGCTGCGCCGGATCGCCGGGCAGCCACTCAACCGCGGCAAACAGGATCACGCTGACGGCGAGCAGGGTCGCGACGAGGGCCGTCAATCGCCAGATTGCGTAGCGCGCGGCGTTGTGCAGTCCTGCCGTCATACGCCGCTTCCGAACCAGGCTCTAGCTGCTCAGGGCGATGTCCTGGAACTGGACCAAGCCCTCGCCGGCCAGATTGACGTTGGTCACCCTCGGTGAGTGCGCCATAATCAACGGGCTGTAGCCCCAGACCAACATGCCGCCGTCACTCCACTCAATCTCCTGGGCACGGAGCAGATGCTCGGCGCGCTCGGCGTCATCGACCGTACTCTGCGCTGCGCTCAGCGCCTCATCGAACTCCGCCGCCGTGAAAGCGGTGAGATTCACTCCCGCGCCACTGCCGACGAAGCGCGGCAAATGCACGGCGGGCGGGTGATTGATGAAGTAAACCGTTTGCAGCGGCGTCGACATACGGGCGGCGAAGTCCTCGAAGAAGGCGTCGGCGGGAATCTCATCGATCGTGAGCGCCACGCCAGCCTCCGCCAGGTGCTGCGCCAGCAGCTCTCCGGATGCGAGCAAGCCCGGCGCGACTTCCGACGCGACGAGGTCGAGCTCGGTGATGCCGGCGGCGGAGAAGAGCTCGGCGGCGCGAGCGACATCTCGGCTGCGCTGCGGCAGTCCGTCGTGATAGCCGGTCATGCCCAGTCCGACCAGATCGTTGCCGACTTCGCCCTGACCGAGCAACACACCGTTGACCATCGCCTGCCGATCAATCGCGAACCGCATCGCCTCGCGGATGCGTGGATCGTCGAATGGTGGGAGCGCGGTGTTCATGGTGAAGCACATGACGGCGCTGCCCGCATTGGTGCGCCTGACGACGATGTCGGGGTTGTCTTGCTCAGCGACACCAATCGTCGGCGTGAGCTGATAGGCGAAGTCGATCTCGCCCGACTTCAGCGCATTGATCCGAGCGCTCGGGTCGCTGATCGGAACCGTGACCACGCGGTCGAGAGAGGCCGGCTCGCCCCACCAGTCGTCGTTGCGGATTAGCTCCACGCCGTCAGCGCCGTCGTTCGCTGCAACGCGAAATGGGCCGGAGCCTTTGGGCAGGGTCCAGTCTTCGATGCCCTCGGGTACCACCGGCGCGTACAGCGCCATCGATGCTTCGACGAAATCGGCACGCGGTCGCAACATTGGCAACTCGAGCGTCAGGTCGTCAATGGCGGCGATGTTCGCGAAGTCCACATCGGCCCATTGGGCAGCGTGCCTGGGGCTGCCCTCCCAGTCGCCCATGAAGGCGACCGAGAAGGCGACGTCCTGCGCCGTGAGCGGCCGCCCGTCGTGGAAGTGCACGTCCGGGCGCAGGTTGATTGTCCACTTGGTGGCGTCCTCGTTTGGCGTCATGCTCTCGGCGACACCGGGCA
>VXTH01000249.1:0-2839 GCA_009837565.1 Chloroflexota bacterium
GCCCTACGCTGAGCAGGGCTCCCAGACACGACCCGGCGTCTGAAAGGCAACGCGACATGACCACCTTCCAGCTCTCCGAAGCCGACCGCATGGTCCAGCAAACGGCTCACGACTTCGCCGCCAGGGAGGTGCGCCCCGTCGCCATGGAGTACGACGAGCGCAACGAATTCGCCTGGGATGTCGCAGCCAAGGCCGCCGAGATTGGTCTCACCGGCGTGCCGCTTGGTGGACTTTCGGCCGAGCCCGGCATCACCGCAATGATCACGGCCGAAGAGCTGAGCTGGGGCTGCGCCGGGATCGCCCTGGGCACGCAGGTCTCTGGCCTCGCCGCGACGGCCATCTCGGTGATCGGCACGCCGGAGCAGAACGAGCGCTGGCTGCCCGAGTGCACCTCCGACGACGGCAAGCTGCGTCTCGGCGCGCTCGCCCTGACCGAGCCCGACGCCGGCTCCGACGCTGCGATGATCAAGACCCGCGCTGTCCGCGATGGCGACGAATACGTGCTCAACGGCACCAAGCGGTTCATCACCGGCGGAGGCATTGCCGACATCACTGTTGTCTTCGCCCGCGAATCCGACTCCGAGGGCTGGCGCGACGTCTCCGCCTTCGTCGTGCCCAAGGAGGCCGAGGGATTCTCCCAGATCAAGATGTGGGACAAGATGGGCATTCGCGCCTCGCACACCGCCGACCTGGCCTTTGATGACGTGCGTATTCCCCTGGAGAACCGCCTCGGCGACCCCGACCCGGACTTTCGTTCCGGTGGTCGTGGCGCCCTCGGCACCCTCGCAGCGACCCGTCCCTGGATTGGCGCCTTCGCCGTCGGCCTGGCCCGCGCCTCCTTCGAATACGCCGCTGACTACGCCCGCGAACGCAAGACGATGAAACGCCCGTTAATCGAGCACCAGGGCGTCGGCTTCATGCTCGCCGACATGGACATCGCCATTGACGCTGCTCGCCTACTCACCTGGCGAGCCGGCGAGATGGCCGCCTCGAATGAGCCGTTCGACCTCGAGGAAGCGAGCAAGGCCAAGACCTTTGCTTCCGACATGGCAATGAAAGTCACCACCGACGCCGTCCAGGTCTGTGGCGGCGTTGGATTCATGCGGGAACTCCCGCTCGAGAAGTGGATGCGAGACGCCAAGATCTTCCAGATCTTCGAAGGCGCCAATCAGATCCAGCGAATGGTCATCGCCCGCAACATCCAGAATCGTTACTTCGCCTAGGCATATCCAGTTCGGCTGGCCAAACACTAACTGTTCCCCACATAGAACAGGTGTACCGTCTATGTTGCTCACATTGGAGCGTGAGCACGATGGCGGTCTTCAATACGGCACGATTGCTGGACATTCTCGTACGAGGCCGCTTTGCCGCTCCCGAGCCGGCCACCGAGTTCGTCACAGAGCTCGAAGACCAGATGAGCGACGCGCTGACGGCATATCCCACCAACGATCAAGTGAATCTGGGGTTCGAGCGTGTCCTTCGGGCCATCGCGGAGCTAGACGTCCGCCGAGCTGAGATGGAAGCTCGCCAGGCCCGACACGTCAATCAAGCAGTCGGAATTCTGCTCGCCGGTCTCGCCCTGGCGGTGGGGATCATTCTCGGCTTCGGGTGAGCCAGATGGTCATCCGCATGGGCTGGCCGTGGCACGACTCCAACTCCACTGCCGTTTGCTCCTTGGAAGAGCCAGGGTTTTCTATCTAGAACGCCTGTTGGGGGTATGATGTGGAAATCGTTTGGGGTGAACGTATGGCAGTGTTCAATACATCGCGTCTGCGGGATGTTCTGGTCCGAGGACGGATAGCCGATGATCGGACGGCCACCGACTTCGTAGAAGAACTGAACTCACAGACCGAAGAGGCACTCTCGGCCTACGCGCCTCAAGAACAGGTGGGACTGGCGTTCGAGCGAGTGTTGCGCGCGATTGCCGAGGCGGAAGCGAGACAGGCCAGGCATCTCAATCGAGCCGTCGGAATACTGTTGATCGGCCTGGCGCTCGCCGTTGGTATCGTGCTTGGCGTTGGATAACTTGCGGCTGTTGGTTGTCTAGAACGCGCCCGCCCAGGCCAGAATCGTCCAGACGACCATGGCCAGGAAACCGGCGCCCAGCAGCAACTGGAATAGAATCAGACTCTCGGCGGGGCCTCTCTTGGGCATGGTCAACCTCCGAGAGACAGGGTAATCGATGCTTGAACTGGCGGTCTTTGAGGACCTCGCCGAACTGCGCGACGCGGTGTTGATTCTGGCCGGAATCGGCGGCTGCGTCGTGGCTTTGCTATTCCTCGCTGCCGCGGTCAAATTCTCGCTCGTCGCCTATCGGATCGTGCGGCGGCTCGAGCGCTTCCACGAGCGCCGGATCGCCGGCAACGTTGCGGCCGCCGACGCCAAGCTCGCTGCCTGGTTGGAGGAGGATCGTTGGTCGGCTCGAGGCATCCTCGAGGTGCTGCAGCTCGCCGCGCAACAAGTTCAGGCCCGGCGCGACCCTCCGCCGAAGAAGCGGCGTCTGTTCGGACTGCTGCCTCCCGCGTAGCATCGGCTGCCGCCGGATGATTGTTGTCTCCGCTACAGCGCTCGCCTAGCATGATCGCCAGCCGCGCCAGACCGCGCGGCATGTTGGATCCGCACAACCTGGGAAGGAAACCGCCATGAAAGCTGCGATCTGGGAACCGGGAGCACAGGCCAAGGACGGCGACCGCGACTTGCTTGAAGTGCACGACGTTGAAGTGCGCGACCCAGAACCGACCGAAGTGCTGGTCCGTACCACGACCAGCGGCGTCTGCCATTCAGATCTCCACTTCATCGACGGCAAGTGGGGCGCCGCGTTTGGCGGTCGACCGACCAT
>VXTH01000249.1:2849-3732 GCA_009837565.1 Chloroflexota bacterium
ATTCTCGGGCACGATGCTGCCGGTGTCGTCTAAGAGGTTGGATCCGACGTCACCTACGTGGCACCCGGCGACCACGTGATCATGTCCTTCCGCCCCTTCTGCGGTGACTGCTACTGGTGTTGGCGCGGCGAGCCGAACCTCTGTCCGGCCCCGGCCGACACCCGGCTCTCAATGAATCGCTTGAGCTGGGACGGCCGTCAGGTCATGCAGATGGCCTCAGTCGGCTCGTTCGGCGAGTACATGCTCACCACGCAGTCCGGTGTGCTGAAGATTCCCGAGGACGTCCCGCCGGCCGAGGCCGCGCTGGTCGGGTGCGGCGTGATGACCGGAGTCGGCGCTGCGCTCTACACGGCCAAGGTGCCCGGCGGCTCCATCGTTGCCGTGATCGGCTGCGGCGGTGTTGGCTTGAACGTGATTCAGGGCTGCAGGATCGCCGGAGCGAGCCGAATCATCGCCGTCGACATCCTCGACAACAAGCTCGACTTCGCCGAGCAGTTCGGCGCGACCGACCGGATCAACGCCAAAGAGGTCGACGCGGTCGAGGCCGTCAAGGACTTGACCGAAGGCATGGGCGTGGAGATCGCGTTTGAGGCGATCGGCAACGTCAATGCCGCACGCCAGGCCTGGGATATGGTCCGCGCCGGCGGCACCGCCTGCATCGTCGGGATGATGCCGCTCGGCTCCGAGGTCAATCTGCCCGGTCCCGAGTTCCTGCAAGAGAAAAAGGCGATCGGCTGCATGTACGGTTCGACTCGCTTCCGCGAGCACATGCCGAAACTGCTCGACCTCTACCGCCAGGGCAAGCTCGACCTGACCGGTCTGGTCTCAAAGCGCTTCGCGCTCGACGAGATCAACGAGGCCTTTGCCGCCATGCAGGCCGGTG
>VXTH01000348.1:0-3711 GCA_009837565.1 Chloroflexota bacterium
CTTCGCGAAACCGGGCTCCGAGTTCAGACATGCCGATCTCTCATCCAAGCTGTTGTACCAGCGTCGCCGAGAATCCGATTACGTTGAAGCCAAAGTGAGCGATTGAGGCGGCAGTGAGCGATTCAGTGCGGATGTACACGATCCCCAGGACGAGGCCGGCGATGGCGAAGGGGATCAAGCTGCCCAGATCGGCATGTAGCGCCGAGAAGACTGCCGCTGAGACGACGAATGCCGGAATCATGCCCCAGTGCGGCCGGAGCCCACCGAGGACGAAGCCGCGCGCGAAGGCCTCCTCGTAGATCGGCGCACAGACGATCACCAGGATCCCCAATGCGACCACGACCGATGTGTGAATGAAGAGGCGATCGTCGTCGATCGTCGATTGCGGTTCCAACGACTCGAGACCGGCAGCGGTGATGATCGCCGTGTAGGCATACAACACGGCGTAGATCGCGAGCAGGCCTCCGATCGCCCACGCGATGTCGGACCCCCCCGGGCGCCGCCATGAGATGAGGCGCGATTGATTCCTGCGGCGCAGGATCAGCTTGGGCAGAATGAACCAGCCGAGGATGCCGGCGGTTCCCTGGCCAATCACGAACACCAACAGTCCCGTCTCGCTGGCTGCTTCGTCCGCCTCGTCGATCGCGGTCACGAGGGCGCCGGTGATCAGTAGCACAACCAACCAGGCCAGCGTGCAGATCACGCCCCAGCCGACCAGTTTGAAGCCCTCAAGGCCGCGGTCTGCAGGTGGTTGCTGTTGCGCCTCGCCGGACTCAGCGCCCGGAGACTGCGTCACGACTAGCGCTCTCGCGCGGCCAGCGCGTCCCTGACGATCTCGACATCTTTGTCGCCTCGACCGGACAGACCGATCAGGATGGTCTCTTCAGGCTGCATAGTGGGTGCGATTTTGGCGGCGTAGGCGATCGCGTGGGCGGTTTCGAGAGCGGGGATGATGCCTTCGGTCTCGGAGAGGAGCTTGAGCCCATCGAGCGCTTCGTCGTCGGTGACCGAGACGTACTCTGCGCGTTCCGTCAGCATCAGCCAGGCGTGTTCGGGTCCGACGCCTGGGTAGTCGAGACCGGCGGAGATCGAATGCGCCTCGGTGATCTGGCCGTGCTCATCCTGGAGGACGTAGGTTCGAGTCCCGTGCAGGACTCCGGGTGAGCCGGCGGACAGCGTTGCCGCGTGCCGAGCCTCGAGTCCTTCGCCGGCCGCTTCGACGCCGAGCAGGCGGACCGGATCTTCAATCAAGGGATGAAAGAGGCCGATCGCGTTGCTGCCGCCGCCGACGCAGGCGATCGCGACATCGGGCAGCTTGCCGATCTTCTCCTGGAGCTGTTCCCTGGCCTCGCGGCCGATGCAGGACTGCAGCTCGCGCACGATCACGGGATATGGGTGGGGGCCGATCGCACTGCCGATCAGATAGTGGGTGGTGCGCACATTGGTCACCCAGTCGCGGATTGACTCGTTGATCGCGTCCTTGAGGGTGCGCGCTCCCGACTTGACCGGGACAACCTCCGCTCCGAGCAGTCCCATGCGGAAGACGTTCAGTGCCTGGCGACGTACGTCTTCCTCGCCCATGTAGACGATGCACTCGATGCCGAATCTGGCGCAGGCCGTGGCTGTGGCGACGCCGTGCTGCCCGGCTCCGGTCTCGGCGATGATTCTCGGCTTGCCCATCCGACGGGCAAGCAGCACCTGGCCCAGCGCGTTGTTGATTTTGTGCGCTCCGGTATGGGCCAGATCCTCGCGCTTGAGCCAGATCTGTGCGCCGCCGAGTTGTTCCGAGAGTCGTGCTGCATGGGTCAAGGGGGTTTCGCGACCGACGTAGTCGCGCAGCATGCCGTCGAGTTCAGCGCGGAACTCTGAGTCGGCCTGCGCTTGAGCCCAGGCCTCTTCCAACTCGGCCAGCGCGGGCATCAGGGTTTCCGGCGCGAACTGCCCGCCGAAGGGTCCGAAGGCTCCAGTCTCTCTCGTCACGACACATCCTCCGCTTTCGCCGAGGCGACAAACGCCCGGATTTTCTCTCGGTCCTTGGTTCCGTCGGTTTCCAGGCCGGACGATGCATCGACAGCCCACGGCCGCACGGCGCGTACCGCTTGCGCCACGTTGTCGGGGTTCAGTCCGCCGGCCAGCACCAGCGGGCGGTTCGACGCCACTTCGGCCGCAATCGACCAGTCGATGCGCTGTCCCATGCCACCACCCTGTTTCGATCTGGCGTCGAGCATTGTGATCGTGTTGGGGGCGCGACCGATCTCTCGCAACACCGATCCGGCGTCCATGCCATCGGCCACGTGAATGACTCGCACGACGGCGCGTCGGATTCGTCCTGCGAGGGCGGGATGTTCACCGCCGCTGAGTTGAACGAGATCAAGGTCGACCTGGTCGAGCACCCGCTCGATTTCGTCGACTGATTGACCAGCGAACACCCCAACCAATAGCGGCTGATTGGCATCATGGCGCTCTCTCTGTACGGCCTCGGTCGTTGCTTCGGCGATCTCGACTCGAGGCCCTAACTCGCGGCGGACGGCCCGTGCGACCCTGAGGTCGATGCGTCTCGGCGCGTCGGCGAAGATCATGCCGATCTCATCGGCTCCGGCCTCGCGCGCCCAGACGGCGTGTTCGACTGCCCGCACCGAACAGACCTTGACGAACGTCATCCTCCTAACAGCTCTCGCGCTTTGGCGTGCGGGTCGGCGGCTGTCGATAGCGCCTCGCCGATCAGAACCGCATTGACGCCGCAGGCTTCCATTCGCTTCATGTCCTCGCGGGTGCGTACGCCGCTGGCTGCCACGACGGGAATCGAAGCGGGGATCGTGTGTCTAAGCCGCTCCGTTGTGCCGAGGTCCTCTTCGAATGTGTGGAGGTTGCGGTTGTTGATGCCGATTGCGGTCGCCCCAGCCTCCAGCGCCATTTCAGCTTCCGCTTCGTCGGTGACTTCAACGAAGGCTGTCAGGCCGTACTGCTCGCCGGCCGTGGCCAACTCGGTGAGCTGGGCGGCATCGAGCGTCTTGGCGATCAGCAGGTAGGCATCGGCTCCCAGGGCTGCTGCTTCGGCGACCTGGTAAGGGTCGACGTGGAACTCCTTGCGCAAGACGGGTAACCCGCTGCCCTGAAGAGCGGTGACCGCCTCGCACAGATCGTCGTCGGTGGCGAAGAATGCGGGCGCGGTGAGAACGGAAACAGCGACGGCCCCAATCTCGCAGTAGGTATGGGCCAGGTCGGCGGGGACGAGGTCGGGGGCGAAGAGGCCTTTGGACGGCGAACCGCGCTTGATCTCCGCCATCAGTCCGACTCCGGGTCGATTGAGCTCTGCCGCGAAGTCATTTCGCTCTGTTCGAGCATGCGCGCGCCGCTCCAGGTCTGCGATGGGCGCTGAATCTTTGCGCGCTTCCACGGCTTCTCGGGTTTCGTTGACGATGCGCTCAAGGACGGAAGACATTATGTCAACTCTTTACGCTTCGGTTTCACCCGCGATAGCGCGTGACCGCTCAACGAACAGTTCCAGCTTACGCAGCGCGCGCTGATCGTCGATGCATTCGGCCGCCCGGCTGACGCCTTCGGCGAACGTCGGCACTTCTTCCGCTGCCAGCAGTCCTGCGGCTGCATTGAGCGTGACGATGCCGGTGAGTGCGGAAGTCTTGCCGCCCAGAACATCGCGCTTCTTCGACGCAGACTCTTCCGCGGTCTGGCCTGCGCTGACAGCGGAGA
>VXTH01000034.1:0-3708 GCA_009837565.1 Chloroflexota bacterium
ATCGAGGAGTTTCACGACTTCATCCGCGAAGAAGCGCTGATGCGTCGCCGCTTCGCGGTGTCATTCCGGCTCGAGTGCCGCTGTCTGGCCTGGATTGGCTACTCGCTGGCAAACATCGTGACGCACGAAGACGGGATCGAGTTCAAAGCCAACCCGATGCAGACGTATGTGCCCGACCATGAGCCCGATGTCGAGCATCCTGAAGGAGCCACCGAAGACCCGCCCGAGCAGTTCCTCGACTGGCCAATCTGGCCGCTGGAGATCTACCAGGATGAGCTCGAGGAGGAGATGGACGACGCCGAGGAAGAGGAGTGAGCTGGGAGAACGGGCGCTTTGCCGCCGTCTTCTTCGATCTGGATGGAACTCTGGTCAGCGAACGAACCGGCGTGCGAGAGGCGCGGTCGGCTGTTGGAACGCGTCTGATTGAACTCGGGCTCTATCGCAAGCCGGCGTCAGCCTTTGCCGACACGATCGAAATGGTGATCGGCGGGATCATGGAGGACAACGACTGGCAGTGGCCGCTCTGGCTGCACGCCGAGGAGTGGATGAAGCGGAGCCTGGCAGTTGAAGAGATCGTCGTCAGCCAGGACGAGTTCACTGAGCTGAATCAGGTTTACCGCGATGAGCGCAGCGACCGGGCGGAGGCGATCCAGGGTTGGCCGGAGGCATTGGCGGCCGCGCGGTCGCACGGGCCAATCGGGTTGATTACCAACTTCAATGACGGTCCGATGCAGCGCGAGAAGATTCGCGGCGCAGGCCTCGAGGGACAGTTTGACGGGATCTACATCTCCGGCGAAGTCGGCGTCTGGAAGCCGGAACCTGGAATCTTCGAGCACGCTGCGAGCGATCTGGGCGTGGATCCCAGCGATTGCGTGCATATCGGCAACAACATCCAATCCGATGTCGAGGGCGCGCTGGCGGCGGGGATGCAAGCAGTGCTCGTCGAGGAAGACGATCGGCCGCGTCCTCCCGGTCTCAAGGGAGACGTGGTCTGGTGTGAGGACTTGCAGGGGGTGGCCGAATGGCTACAGGGTTAGGCGATGCGCAGACGGCGCAGGCCTAGATCCTTGTGGATTAGCGACGACTCGCGTTGGAAGCTGAATGAGCGAGGAATTGCGTTTGAGGACGCCCAGTTCGCAATCGAGCATCGTCCTTTCTTGGACTGGCAACCATCCCGCGAGCGACCTATTGAGGAAGGCCTCGGAACGCGTCCAGGACGCTGGGTAATGATTGGGCGCGGTCTGGAGGAGGACATTGTCACCTTTGTCCTGGAAGCACCGGATGCCGACGGTGAGTCAGAAGTAGTGACTGGCTGGATTGCCACAGGGGATGAAGTAGAACTGTACAATCGACAGTCATGAGTCAGGATGCTTCGTCAAGGCATGAGGAGTGGCTGAGGTCTCTGGATGCACGGGTCCGCGCTGAAGTGGAAGCCGAGATTGCCTACTACAAGCCGGGAGGGAAGTGGGATTTCGTGGAACCTGTGGACGACGAGGCACCCTCAGCCGGTACCGAGCCCACTGTGGACTTCGGCAGTGAAGAAGTGGACTCCGACACGGTCGCAGCTGCAGACTGAGGTCGCCTGCCTATCGAGTCACTTCCGCGCGATGGCCCGCTTCGCCGCATCGACGACCGAGTCAGCCGTTAACCCATACTCGCTGAGTAGCGCCTGCCAGGGGCCGGACTGACCGAAGGTGTCGTTGATGCCGACCTGTTCCATCGGTGTCGGTCGATGCAGGGCCAACGTTCGGGCGACGGCCGAGCCGAGCCCGCCGATGATGTTGTGCTCCTCGGCGCAGACGACCGCGCCTGTGTCAGCGGCGGCCCGGATCACCGCCGCTTCGTCCAACGGCTTGATCGTGGCCATGTTCAGCACGCGGGCGGAGACGCCCTCGGCGGCCAGAACATCGGCGGCGCGGAGCGTCGGCTCAACCATCAGGCCGCAGGCAATCAGGGTCACGTCGCTGCCGTCCCGAAGTTGGTGGGCGTTGCCGAGCTGGAACGGCGCGCCTTCGGTGTAGATGACCGGCAGCTTGGGCCGTCCCAGACGGATGTACCACGGCTCATTGTCCTCGGCGGCGCGGCAGATCATGGCGTCGGCCTCGACGGCGTCGCATGGCACGACCACATTCATACCTGGTAGCGAGGTCATGAGGGCCAAATCCTCGATCGCCTGGGCGGAAGCGCCGTCCTCACCGACCGAGATGCCGCCGTGGGAGGCGATGAGCTTCACGTTCATCCGCTGCTGAGCGATGTGGACGCGAATCTGGTCGAAGCAGTGGCCCGGCATGAAGACGGCGAACGAAGCGGCGTAGACGGTCTTGCCGGTCGAGGCGAGTCCGGCCGCGATGCTGATCATGTTGGCTTCGGCCGCGCCGACGGTGAACCAGCGGTCGGGAAACGAGCCGGCCAGCTTGTTGCCGCCGGTCGATGCCGAGAGGTCGGCGTCGAGGGCCACGATGTCGTAGCCCGCTTCGGCCAGTTTGACCAGGGCGGGACCGTAGGCCTCTCGCGTGGCGGCCGGAGGAGGAGCGGTGGTGGTGGTCATGTCAATCCCGCTTCAATTTCGTCCAATGCCTGCGCGAGCTGATCGTCCGACGGTCCCTTGCCGTGCCAGCCGGCCGGATTCTCGGCCATGAACGAAACGCCGCGCCCCTTGACCGTTTCACAGATGACCACCTGCGGGGCGTCGTTGCGGGCGCGAGCCGTCAGCAATGCGTTACGGACGGCGGCCACGTCGTGTCCGTCAACGTACTGGACGCCCCAGCCGAAGGCGGCCCACTTGTCGCTGACCGGGTCGATGCGCATGATCTCGTCGCCCGGCCCGTCGTTTTGGAAGTGGTTGCGGTCGAGGATTGCGGTAATCCGATGCAGGCCAAAGTGTGACGCGGACATGATCGCCTCCCAGTTCTGGCCCTCGTTCAACTCGCCGTCGCCGACCACGACGAAGATCTGCCCCTCGTCTTCGGGCAGGTCGTCGAGGTCGTGGCCCAGGGCGACGCCGACCGCAAATGAGAGTCCCATGCCCAGCGCGCCGCCCGACATCTCGACGCCGGCCGGCTTGTTGCGGACCACGTGACCCTGTAGCTCGGTACCCAATGAACGGAACGACGGGATCAATTCGGCGTCAAAGTAGCCGGCTTCGGCCAGGGTCGCATAGACGACCGGAGTGGCGTGGCCCTTGCTCAGGATGACGCGGTCGCGACGCTCCCACTGGGGATTCGATGGGTCATGCCGGACCACGCCGCCGAAGTAGAGCGCAGCGAAAATCTCGGTCGCCGACAGCGATCCGCCCGGGTGTCCGGACTGGGCAGAGTGGGTCATCTCCACGATGTGTCGTCTGATCCGTTTGCAGACCTCGAGCAGGGCATCGATGTCTACGGCTGACGCGTGCGTTGTGGTCATAATGCTCTGGATGTTTCCGGCGACAGGCCGCTGTTGTGTCGCGCGATCATGCTAGTGGCGTAACCCGTTTGCAGATAGAAACGTCGGCAAACGCGCTGATCCGGGAGGACATGCCGATGCGGATGTTCGTCGAAGCGGTACTCGAACCGTCCACGCTGGATGAGGTCTGGTCCGTGGGTCGGCGAATGGCTGCGGATCCCGCGTTTCCCGAGAAGTCTGTCCGATGGGTCAAACGCGAGGCGCTGCACCTGACGATGCGCTTCCTCGGTGACATAGATCCAGAGCGGCTGACGAACGTGAAAA
>VXTH01000030.1:0-1904 GCA_009837565.1 Chloroflexota bacterium
ACCGGGAACGATCACGCGGATCGGCGGCTGGCGACGTTCGAGGTAGCGAATCTGCATCGGAGAGGTGTGCGTCCTCAGGAGCTGCCGAGGTCCGCCGCTGCCGTCATCAGCGACCCAGATTGTGTCCCACATATCTCTAGCAGGATGCCCGGCCGGGATCCGCAGGCGGTCGAAGTTGTATTCCTCCAGCTCGACGTCAGGACCCTCGACCACGTCGAATCCCATGTCGCGAAAGGTCCGCTCCATCATTCGTCTGGTCAGAGTGATCGGGTGCAGCGAACCGAGCGGTGGTCGACGCCCGGGCAAGGAGACATCCAACGCAGGTCCGTCGGAGACAGCTGCCAAGAGCTCAAGTTGTCGCGCGGTGACCGCCTCTTCCAGGACACTCTTCAGTCGATTCGCTCCGGCGCCAACCGCCGGACGCTCACCGGCTGGGAGATCTCTCACGCCCCGGAGAACGCTTGTCAGGCGGCCCCTCCGCCCAAGCCAGTCGATTCGCCAGGATTCCAGACCCGCTTCGTCGCCGGCCTCGGCGAGCGACTCGCGCGCTTCCGCCTCCAGCGCCGCCAGATCAACCACGACCGCGTTCCATTGCTACATCCTCGGGCATACACCACGTATCGTACCCGTCGCCCGACAATTCCAGAACTGGCGCAATCGCGTGGATAGTAAACTTGGCCCAGCGCCGTTGGCGCGACGCCTTGCGCCCAATCCTGGAGTTCAGACATGGCAGTGAAGAGCTACATCCTGATTGAGACAGAAGTTGGCACTGCCAAGCAGGTGGCGCTTTCGCTTGGAGAAATCACCCACAGCGACGGTGAAATCAAGACCGTCGAGCTTGTCACCGGGCCATTTGACGTGATCTGCCTGGTCGAAGCTGAGAACCTCGAACAACTCGGCAGCTGCATCACCGATTCGATCCAGACAGTGGCCGGAGTCAAGCGCACGACAACCTGCCTGACCATTCAGGTCTGAGCCTGGACGGGACTGGTCCCATGTCCTCCCACAAAACGCCGGTCACACGCTCGACCGAACCTCCAGTCGACATGCTCCCCGTTGAGGACGCTGTCGAACGCATCCTGTCCTTTTGCCCGCGCCTGCCGTCAGAATCTCGCGCGATCGACGACGCGGTCGGCCAGGTCCTCGCGACCGACATCACCGCTCCATTCGACATTCCGCCGCACGACAATACGGCGATGGACGGCTACGCCGTGCAATCGAGGAGCACGGACGGCGCGACGGAATCGAATCCGGTCCACCTGCAAGTGATCGGAGAACTGGCAGCCGGCTATCTCTACAACGGCGAGGTCGGCGCCGGCCAGGCGGTCCGAATCATGACCGGCGCGCCAATGCCAGACGGCGCAGACACCATCGTCCCGTTCGAAGAGACCGACGAATACGGCTTGCGTGCCCCTGGTCAGGAACACGAGACCATCAAGGACGTCGGCATCCTCAAGGCCGCTGGCCCAGGGAACAATATTCGCCGGCGCGGCGAGGATGTCCGGCAGGGCCAGCAAGTGCTCGACGCCGGGACGGTGTTGCGTGGACCCGAGGTCGCGGTGCTTGCCTCGCTCGGCGTGGCGAGCGTCGACGTGATTCGGCGCCCTCGCGTGGCCATTCTTTCCACAGGCGACGAACTGCTGTCACCCGGAGATGCACCTGCCCCTGGCAAAATTTACGACTCGAACTCCTACGGGTTGAGCGCCCTGGTGACCCAGTACGGCGGGATACCGCAGCGATTCGGCATCGCGCAGGACACCATTCCCGCGTTGACCGCCAGGATCAACGAGGCCCTGGAGACCTGCGACCTCGTGATCACATCGGCCGGCGTGTCTCGTGGTGACTTCGACGTGGTCAAGGAGGTCCTTGCCCGCGAAGGCGCAATCGACTGCTGGACCGTCAAA
>VXTH01000030.1:1914-3708 GCA_009837565.1 Chloroflexota bacterium
GTTCGGACGCCTCGCGATTTATCAGATGATGGGCCGTCAACCTCAACCTCGCCCGATCCTGCGGGCCATCGCCGACGACGACATCGTCAACACCGATTGGCGGCGCGTCTACGCTCGCGCGACGTTGAACCAGGACAACGACGGCACCTGGCACGCTCGCCTGACTGGTCCCCAGGGCAGCGGCGTGCTGACGTCGATGGCGCTTGCTAACGGATACGCTGTCTGCCCAGAGGACCGCGAACGCATTCGCGCCGGTGAAGAGTGCGATGTGATCATGGTCGACTGGGATCATCCGCTCGACTGAAGCGGGCCGGTCAACAACGAATCGAGCCAAACATGTCACTCGCTACCGCGCTCCGATCGGCAATCGCCCCGCTGTACATCAAGGCCAGGCTGGCTCAGGAGAGGTACCAGTCCGGCGTGGTCTGGTACCCGCTGGATCCGAAGTTCATTGCCAATCCGTACCCGACCTACAAGGAACTGCGCGAACGCGACCCATTCCACCCCAGCCCGCTCACTGGCGCTCTGGTCGTATCCAAGTACGACGATGTTGATGCCGTGTTGCGCAACTACAAAGTGTTTTCCAACAGTCGCGGACCTGTGGGGACGCGAAACCGCCGCAACATCGGCGAACAGATCGAAAACGAACTGCAACCCTCGATGCTCTCGCTCGATCCGCCCGACCACACCCGCCTGCGCGGCCTGGTCAGTCGTGCATTCACGCCGCGCCAGGTCGCCAAGATGGAAGACCATATCCGCGAGACCGCGCACGCATTGCTCGATGAGGTCGACGGTCAGGACGAATTCGACCTGATGGCCAATCTGGCTGCTCTCTTGCCCACCGTTGTGATCGCGGAAATGATCGGCGTCCCCACAGAGGACCGAGAGCAGTTCAAGGAATGGTCCGACAGGTTCGCCCGTGTGTTGGAGCCCAACCTCACGACCGACGAACTGTCCGTCGTCTTCGAAACGGGACAGCTCTTCGACGATTACTTCAGAGGCATCGTCTCCGAACATCGTGAACATCCACAGGACGACCTGGTGTCCCGCCTGATTGAGGCCGAGGAGGAAGGCGACAAGCTGACCGAGGACGAGATGATCGTCACGTTGCGGCTGTTGCTTGTCGCCGGCAACGAGACGACGACCAACCTGATCGGCAATGGCCTCAAGGCGCTGCTGGAGCATCCCGAACAACTCGAGCTGCTGCGTCGGCAACCGGAACTGATTGACAACGCAATCGAGGAGCTGCTGCGCTACGACTCGCCGGTACAGGTGGACGGCAGAACCACGTTGGACGAGTTTGAGATGGACCGCCATCGCCTCAAGCCGGGGAGGGCTATCTCACTGCTGATCGGCGGCGCCAACCGCGACCCCGAGGAGTTCAGCGACCCGGAGATGCTGGACATCACTCGCGAAGATGCGGGCAACATCTCCTTCGGACGCGGCATCCACCATTGTCTCGGCGCCCCGCTGGCCCGACTCGAAGGCAAGATCGCGTTCGAGGCGCTGCTGGAGCGGTTCGGCGACATTCAACTCGGGACGCGGACGCCGGAGTACAAGCCCAACATTGTCCTCCGCGGTCTCAGACACCTTGACATTCGTGTCGAGCGAGCTGCAGCCAGGACGATTGAACCTCCTACCGCCGAGGCTGCCGCCGACTAGCTTCAGCCCCGGCGGTTTGTCTCTCCCGGCGGCCGGCGGTCGGACAGCCCGCTAGAAGATGGTCTCGAATCCTGAGAACTCTCCGCGAGCAACTCCCCACTCGATTTGCACATCTCTGACCAGCGCATGCGC
>VXTH01000136.1:0-3677 GCA_009837565.1 Chloroflexota bacterium
ACTAGTACCTGAGTGGTCCGGACTTGCCCCTTCGCCGCGAGGACTGCGTCGGCCGTGCCGCGCGGCTCCTGCTGCACGGCAAAGCAGAGATTCAGATCGGGTGCGTCCTCGCGGAGCCTCTGCTCGATGAGACGGCCTCGACCGTCGGGAGGCACGACGACGACGGCTCGGCTTACGCCCGCATCGGCCAGAGCATGGAGCACGTAGGACGCCATGGCGCGTCCGCAGATTGAATAGAGCGGTTTTGGCAGTTCTGAGCGCAGGCGCTCGCCGCGTCCCGCAGCCAACACGACGGCCGTCACATGCGGCGAGGGGTCGGATTCTGGTGGATCGTCGTCGGAACTCAATCGGGGCTCCGATTCACGCGGGCCGGTGCAATAACGCTACGCAGGCGATTCGCGGACTGTCAACTGCCGTTGCGGCGACCGACGGATGCCAATCTGTGGCATCAGAACGCTGCGTATACTCGGAAGTTGCAAGCCGTGGCTGACGATGCGTCGGCTCGGCCTTGCTCCAGTGCGCGCGTTTGACCATTCGAGGCGGCTTTAGAGCTATGGACGCACAGAGGATCCGGCAGACATTCACCGATTTCTTCGTCGATCGCGATCATCTGGCTGTAGCGTCGGCGCCGCTGACGGCGCCGGGCGATCCGACCCTGCTGTTCACCAGCGCCGGGATGGTGCCGTTCAAGCCGTATTTTCTGGGCGAGGCTCAGCCGCCGCACCACCGGCTGACCTCGATCCAAAAGTGCTTCCGTACGACCGATATCGACGAGGTCGGCGACGCCTCGCATCTGACCATGTTCGAGATGCTGGGCAACTTTTCGCTGGGCGACTACTTCAAGGCCGAGGCTCAGGCCTGGGCCTGGGAATTGGTCACGGATGTGATCGGCATTCCGCCTGAGCGTCTAGTGGCGACCGTCTTCACCGATGACGATTACGCCTATGACCAATGGAAGAAGATCGGCCTGCCTGACTCGAAGATCTACCGCTACGGCGAGGATCAGGGCAACTTCTGGGCAGCGGGTCCGACCGGTCCCTGTGGTCCCTGCTCCGAGTTGCACTACGACATGCGCCCCGGGTACCGCGAGGACGCCGGTCCGGCCGAAGCGGACGAGAAATGGCTGGAGATCTGGAACCTCGTCTTCATGCAGTGGACGCGGTTCGAGGACGGCACGAGAGCCGATCTTCCGGCCCAGAGCATCGACACCGGCGCCGGTCTCGAGCGCTGGGCGATGATGCTGCAGGACCAGGACAATCTCTACGACCCTGACCTGTACGCGCCGCTGCTGGGTTACATCGGGGTTCGCTGCGATCGCGACTATCACACGGCCAACGACGCTGAGCGTCGGGCCATGCGCGTGGTGGCCGAACATGGCCGGGCGATGACGTTCCTGATTGCCGACGGCGCGATTCCCGGCAACGAGGGTCGCGGCTACGTCCTGCGGCGTCTGATCCGTCGCGCGCTGTACATGGCCGACTCGCTCGGCATTGAGGACGATCTGCTTTCCGATCTGGCGGTGGAGGTTCGGGGCGTCATGGGCGCCTGGTACCCGGAGCTGGAGGAGCACTCAGCGCTGGTCGCCAATGTGCTCGACCAGGAAGAGCATCGTTTCCGGCGCACCTTGTCGACCGGCCGCTCGCTGCTGGAGGGCCGAATTGCCGAACTGGATTCCGACACGATCACGGGGCAAGACGCGTTTGAGCTTTACGACACGTATGGGTTGCCTTTCGAAGTCACGGCGGAAGTTGCGCGGGAGCATGATGCACTGTCGGACGAAGCGGCGGTGCGAGCGGAGTTCGAGTTGGCGCTCGAGCAACAACGAGAGCGCTCCAGACAGCAAGCGACATTTGCATACGACGACGACGCAGCGCGTTACGCTGAACTCGAGACGGCGACCGAGTTCTCGGGTTACGAGACGGTTGAAACCGAGGCGGAAGTGGTCGCCATCGTCGCGGGTGGCGAGCGGGTCGCGCGGGCCTCGGCCGGCGACGCCGTCAGCGTGGTGCTGGATCGGACTTCCTTCTATCCAGAGGGCGGCGGACAGGTCGGCGACGCGGGGTCGTTGCGAGGCACGGATTTGCAGGTTGATGTGGAGGACACTCGCGCATTCGGGGACGTGATCGCTCACCTGGGGAAGGTAGTGTCTGGCGGGATCGCGGTCGGCGACCGTGTGACCGCGACGGTCAGTCGAGGACGTCGCGCCGATGCGGCTCGAAACCATACGGCGACTCACTTGCTGCACGCGGCGCTTCGACATGTCCTGGGCGACCACGTCAGGCAGGCAGGATCGCTGGTTGCGCCGGACCATCTGCGATTTGACTACACGCAGCCGGAAGCGCCGGCGGCGGACGATCTACGGGCGGTCCAGCAGTTGGTGCAGGAGCGCATCCGGGAGAACATCCCGGTCTCGACGTCGGAGATGTCATACGATGACGCGCTGAAGACCGGGGCGATGGCGATTTTCGGCGAGAAGTACGAGACCGCCGTTCGGGTCGTCGAGATTTGCGATCCGGCGCCGCATGTCCACGACTGTTTCTCCAAGGAGCTGTGCGGCGGCACCCATGCTCCAGCGACGGGGTTCGTCGGGGCGTTTCAAATCGTTTCCGAAGGCAGTGTCGGCGCGGGACTTCGGCGGATCGAGGCGTTGACGGGTTCCGCGGCATCGGCCTGGACGGATCAGCGCCTGGATGCGCTGTCCGAGATCGCGACCGCGGTGCGTGCGACGCCGGACACCGCGGGCGATCGAATCGCTCAATTGCAGGCCGACGCGGCGGAATTGCGTCGCCGGTTGCAAGCGGTTGAGGCAAAGACCGGCGCGACCGTGGCCGAACAGATCGCGGAAAGCGCGACAGATATCGGCGGCGTCGCCGTGGCCGTCGGACGGGTCGCGGTGGAGTCGGCGGAGGCGCTGCGCCGGGCCGGGGACGAGGTACGTCGCCGGCTGAGCGAGTCCGAGCGACAGGGCGTCATCGTGTTGGGCGCGGTGGCCGAAGAACGTCCGCTGTTCGTTGCCATGGCGACGGAAGGCGCGGTCGCCGCCGGTGTCAATGCCGGCCGTCTAATTGGAGGCGTCGCCAGAATCGCCGGCGGTGGCGGTGGCGGCAGTCCTGAAATGGCCCAGGCGGGCGGACGAGATGCAGAGAAGCTCGATGAAGCCCTCGAATCCACGCTCGACGCGGTGCGGGAGCAGCTGGGCTAGGGCAGTCTGATGTCTTCGGGCTGCGCAGTCGGCATCGATCCGGGAGAGCGATGGATTGGTGTGGCGCGCGCCGCACGGGGCTCGTCATTGGCGTTACCCGTGGGCACGATTGATCGGGGCGGCAAGGGAGACCGAGAAGTTGGCGACGCCCTGAAGGCGTTGCTCGGACAGGAAGAGGTCTCCGAACTGGTCATTGGAGTCCCGCTGAGGCCGGACGGACGCGAGGACGAACAGGCGGCGTCATTCCGGCAGTTCGGCGAGACCTTGGCGGACCGATTGGGCGCGGTTTGCATCGCGCAGGACGAGCGCTTTACCAGCGTGGCTCCGCTGCATGTCGACGTGCCATCTGACGCAGAGCCAAAGGGAAAGTCACGTGCGCGTGGACGCCGCAGCGTTCAACGTCGGCGGCGCGAACGAGTGCGGTCGCACGCGACCGCCGCCGCGCACATCCTGCAACGCTGGTTGGACGCTCGAG
>VXTH01000209.1:0-3663 GCA_009837565.1 Chloroflexota bacterium
GGATGACGATGATCGGGACGCGCGGCGGGATGATGATCTTTCCGCTCGTGATCTCGGCGGGGTTATGGTTGGGCGGTCTGCGCGAAGCCTTCCTGCTGATGGCGATGCTGGTGTTGCTTGTCGGTTGGCTGCCGTCGCTGATCCTGCGTCGCCGGCCTGAAGAT
Organism: Chloroflexota bacterium; assembly: GCA_009837565.1. Taxonomy (GTDB): domain Bacteria; phylum Chloroflexota; class Dehalococcoidia; order Bin125; family Bin125; genus Bin125. The sequence goes on from VXTH01000209.1 coordinate 165, forward strand.
GTGGGGCTCCGACCGGATGGACGACGGTCGAGCACGAGGGTCTCGGCAGCTGAGTCAGGGTCGCTGTTGACGTCTGATCCGGACTGGACCGTGCGTGAGGCCATGCGCACGCGCGCATTCTGGCTGCTGCTGTTCGGGACGACGATCCTGATGGCGGTCAGCGGGTCCGTGAACTTCACCTTCGTCTCGCACATGACGCAGAACGGGATCGACGCCGATACAGCGCGGAGCGCACTGGCGTTGTGGGCTGGGATGGGAATCATTGGCGGCGTGCTTGGTGGCGAGCTTCGGCAACGGCTGGCCGTCCGCTACTCGCTGCCGCTCGTCATCCTGGTCACGACCAGCGCATTGGTCTGGTTTGTGCTCACCGACAGCGTCTGGATGGCGTTCGTATTCGCGGTCTGGCACGGCCTCGCCTTCGGCGCGCAGCTGCCACTCAACCGGATCTCGTTTCCGGACTATTTCGGCCGCTACTCGGTCGGACGGATCCGTTCGGTCACCGCGCCGCCGCAGTTGTTGATCAATGCGTTCGGGCCGTTCGTGTCGGGCCTGGTGATTGACAGCCGAGGTTCGTACGACTTGATCTACGTCGTCTTCATCGGCCTGCTCTTGAGCGCCGCGGTCAGCGTGCTGCTGGCGCGTCCACCTGAGGCGCCGGCCCGAAGATCTCCTCCAGCGAGCAGCTGAAGCCAGGCAGTACGTCGAGGCCTTCGAGCGGATTTGCATCCGTAATCGTCATGATGTCCTCGTCCGTACGGTACACATCGATACTGCGGCGTTCGGGCAGTACCACCCAGACCATGCGGACTCCGATCGTGAGCCACATGATGGCCTTGTCGTGCACTTGATCCCGGCTATCCCGAGGAGAGCGCACCTCAACCGCGAGATCGGGCGGGATCTCAAGGTAGCCGCGACGACGCTCTTCCAGAGGCACCCGTTCTACGGAGTAGAACTGCACGTCCGGCGCACGCACCGTGTCGGGATCTCGCTCAGTCCAGACGCCCGAACCGCCCACTACCAAGCCGAGTTGTCGGGATTCGGCAAACGTCAACAACAAGGCGATGAGCTTGGCGACGAGCCGCTCGTGAAGAAATCCCGGAGGCGGCACTTCACACAATTCCCCTCGGATCAACTCCCCGTGAAACTCTTCCTTTGACATCCGCAACAGTTCATCGGCAGTTATGAGCTTGGGAGGAGCTGATCGAGGGGGTTGTGCTGTAACCATGCCTTCATGCTACGCGTTGGAGAGGATGATCGTTCCGGCTGAGGCGAACATGCCGCCGGGGCCGTGGGCCATGCTGACGTTGACGTCGGGCACCTGGCGCTCGCCGCACTCGCCGCGCAGCTGACGGACCGACTCGACGATGGCGAACATGCCGTACATGCCGGTGTGGCAGTAGGAGAGTCCGCCGCCGTTGGTGTTCATGGGGAAGTCGCCGCCGGGGCCCGACTTGTAGATGACCTCGCCGTCGGGGCCGGTCCTGGTCTCAGCGAAGAAGGGGCCGCCTTCGCCCTTGGGGACGAAGCCGAGGTCCTCGGCCGCCATCAGCGGGGTGAAGGTGAAGGCGTCGTAGAACATGCAGTGGTCAATGTCCTGCGGGCCCAGGCCGGCGCTCTTGTACGCGGCCTCACCGGCGATCCGGTAGCCGTCGGCGGTGGTGTGGTCGCGCATCTGCGAGACCATCCAGTGCGCCGCCGCTTCGCCGGCGCCGAGCACGTAGACGGGGTCTTTGGCAAAGTCCTTCGCCCGTTCCTCGGAGACGAGCACGAGCGCGCCGCCGCCGTCGGCGACAACGCAGCAGTCGAGCAGGTTGAAGGGGTAGCAGATCATCCGCGAGTTGAGCACGTCCTGCGGTGTGATCGGCCCACCGCCGCGCTCGGGCGCTCGGCGGTGGCTGCCCATCATCGCCATCGGATTGAGGTTTGCCCAGGCACGGGTCGCCGCGGCGATGTGCGCGAGGTGTTCTTTGGTGGTGCCGTACTCGTGGAAGTGGCGCAGGACCGGGATTGAGAACGTCGTCGGCGCCCCGCCGATGGCGAAGGGCGCTTCATACTGGCCGCCGGGCGACGAGGATCCGCCGCCGCGTGGCATGTCAACGCCGGATCGTCCGCTCTCGCCGTGAGTGACGAGGGCGACGTCGCAGTATCCGGCCATGATCGCCGCCACTGCGTGGCGGACATGAATCATGAACGAGCAGCCGCCGACCGACGTGCCGTCGATGTAGCGGGGCTGGATGCCGAGGTATTCGGCGACCTCGTTGGGGATGGCTCCGGCGCAGAGCAGGCCATCGACGTCGGCCAGCGACATGCCGGCGTCGTCGAGGGCGTTCTTGGCCGACTGGGCGTGTAGCGCGAGCCGCGACATGTGCGGCAACTGTCCGAGATCATCGGTCTCGGCGGCGCCGACGATCGCGACCTTGTGTCGAATCTGATCCATGAGTGTTCTCCGTTTCAGACGGTCTGCTGGTTGGCAGTGAGGAGAGGACGTGGGGAACCCTCACCCTTGCCCTCTCCCAGAGGGAGAGGGGATTAGACGGGTTTGAACTTGGGCAGCGTGACCTCGTCGGTCACGTCGTCGTAGACGATCTCGACGTCCATATCGACCGTGGTCGTATAGGGATCGTCGATGATCAAGTTGGACATCATGCGGGGGCCCTCTTCGAGTTCAATCACCGCGATCACGTAGGGCGGGGCGTTGTCCTCGGTGTTGTAGGGCGGAATCGGTTGGTGGGAGATCACGAAGGTATGGACCTTGCCCTTGCCGGAGGCCTGCATCCACTTGATGTCCCAGTTGAAGCACTGGGGCATGGGGCAGAAGGGACGCGGATAGAAGTGGGGACCGCAGTCGTCGCAGGTGGGCAGCATCAGTTTGTGTTCTTTGAGACCGTCCCAGTAGGGCTGTGACTCAGGCGTGGGCGTGGGCAGCCTGCCGGCGTAGTCGGCCATCCTGTGCTCCTTTACGTGTATTCGTAGTTGTCCAACGCGATGCTACACGACACCCGGGACTTCACCGCATCGACGACTCACGCTCGATCCAGGACTGCTCGAGTTCCGCCTTGCGAGGCGTCCAGGCGGGATCGGCGTTTCTGCGTTGCCGCGCCATCTCGGAGAGGATCACGGCCGCAGCCACGGAGACGTTGAGGGACTGCACGAATCCCACCATGGGAATGATCAGCGCGCCGTCGGCCAATGCAACCATCTCGGCCGAACAGCCGGCGTGCTCGTTACCCAACACGATTGCCGATGGGCCGTTGAAATCGACGCTGAGATAGTCCTGTGCGTCGTCGGTCAGCTGCGTGGCGTAGACGCTGATCCCCTCCGTCTTGAGCGCCGATACGCACTCCGCGGCCGACTCGTAGCGATCAATCTGGAGCCATTTTTCGACTTTGGCTGCCACCCCGCCGGAGATCTGGGGGAACTCCTGATTGTTGTAGACGAGCGCGATCCGCCCGACGCCGAAGGCGTCGCAACTGCGCAGAATGGCCGAGGCGTTGTGGGC
>VXTH01000197.1:0-3644 GCA_009837565.1 Chloroflexota bacterium
GGTCAGCGATCCCGTGCGCGGTCTCCATCAGCTGGTCGGCCGGCACTACTCGATTGACCAACCCGCATTGCAACGCCTCAGCCGCCGACAACCGGCGGCCGGTCAGCAGGATCTCCATCGCCCAGCACCAGGGAATCTGACGCGGCAGACGGATATGCGAACCGCCAATCGGAATGATTCCCCAGCGAACTTCTTGCAGGCCGAACTCGGCGTGCTCGGCGGCGACGCGAATGTCTGTGCCCAGCATGAATTCGAGCCCGCCGGCGATGCAGTAGCCATTGACTGCCGCGATCACCGGTTTGTGTACATCGTGCAGGCCGCGAGTCTCGTTGACCTTGAGCGGCTCCTCGCGAGTCGCCGCCGTCGCGTTGGGGATGGTGCTGCTCAGGTCGGCCCCGGCCGAGAACGACCGCTCGCCGGCTCCCGTGACGATCAATACCCAGAGATCCGGGTCGCGTTTGAACTCTTCAATCGCCTCGCGCATCAGGACCTGGAGCTCGGGGCTCATGGCGTTCATTCGCTCGGGCCGATTGAACGTCATCAGCGCCCGGCGATTTGCCCGATCGGGCTCGAACAACAGTGGTGGTTCGCTCATTGATTGGCTCCATCTCTCGGATAGGCGAGGTGTATTGAGAAGATACGCGCATGCCGGATGGAGCCGACCCTGAACAGATCCGGTGACCATTGGGCCGCGTAGGCTGAGTTCAGCGGATGTGAGGGGCGGCGATATGCGCTGGGTGCTCCCGATACTGGCGACCATGCTTCTGTTCTCGGCTTGCCGCGGATCCGACCAAGCTGTGCCTCAGGAACCGGTCGAGTCTGTGGACCAACAGGCCGTCGAGCAAGAGCAGCCGGAGGCTGAATCGGGAGACCAGCAGCAACGCCAGCCCGCCGAGCAGGATGACCGGGCCCGGCAAGCGGATCAGGCGGTCGCCGAGACCACAGAACAGGGCGAACAACCTGCCCGCGAGTCCCAACCGCAGGAGGGCTCGCAGCCAGATCCACAACAGACCGAGCAACAATCCGAGGCAGCCAGCGACGGGCCCTTCCACCCGGACGCCGTGGAAATGTCGGAGCTGATCTACTGGGGGCCGGCCGATGGCTTCTTCGGTCGCTATGTGCCAATTCCGGGCTATGGACAGGAGCTGCTCGACCAACTGCTCGCCTCCGTTTCCCCCTCGGTCGACAAGTACATCATCGACCTGGCCGCGTTCCCCAGCCCCTATTGGGAGCAAGCACTGGAGTATCTGAAGGCGCGCTTCGGGGAGTCGTTGCGCACGGTCTATGACTTCCCCGAAATCTTCGACTTCCACCCGGATGACAGCGCCACCCCGGCGTATCTGCGCTTCAAGCAGGCGCTGTTCGCGGGACAGTTCGAGGACATGGCGGAAATGATGGATCCCGACGCCGAGATCGCCATCGACGCCCGGGAGATTCAGTGGGGCGGTGTCCGCGTGGACGGCATCCCGCCGCTCGAGTTTCCGACCCTTGTGTTGCCCGACGATGCGGCGGAGTGGATCAATGACACGGACGTCGTGGTCGGTGTGGAGATCGACGGCGACGCACGCGCCTATCCGATCCGGATCATCGCCTGGCACGAGATGGTCAACGACACCATCGGCGGCGTGCCTGTTTCGATCGCCTACTGCACGCTGTGCGGCTCACCGATCCTGTTCGACGGCCGTGTCGGCAGCGAGGTTTACCGCTTCGGCACCAGTGGATTGCTGTATCGCTCAAACAAGTTGATGTACGACCGCAACACGCGCACGCTGTGGAACCAGTTCAGTGGTAAGCCCGCCTGGGGGCCGTTGGTGGGCGAGGAGATCAGGCTCAAAGTGCTGCCCGTTGTGGTTACCACCTGGGGCGACTGGTACTCCCGCAATCCCGACACGACACTGCTCAGCATCAACACGGGCTTCGTCCGCGACTACGGCCCTGGCGTCGCCTACCGAGACTACTTCAACAGCCCGCTCACCTGGTTCAACGTTCCGGTTTCCGATGATCGACTGGCGCAGAAGGACAATGTCTACGCGGTGCGAGTCGGCGAGGCGCTGACGGCCTACCCAATCGCATTGCTCGCCGAGCGCGCGTTCGCGCAGGATGAAGTGGGCGGTCTGTCAATCGTCGTTGTCGCCACGGCCAACGGCGAAGGAGGCCGCTCGTATGAGTCGGGCGAGGTCCAGTTCCACTCTGCGGACCCAGCCAGCGACACGCTGATCGACTCCGACGGCGCCGTCTGGACGATCCGAGAGGACAGTCTGCTCGGCCCTGACGGAGAAGTATTGCAGCGGGTCGGCGGACACAATGCCTACTGGTTCGCGATCACCAACCAGGTCGACAACGGCCAGCTCTGGGAGGGCTGATTCCGGCTCTCCTCCGTTCGCTATCTTCGCCAAGAACGGCCTGGAGCAGTGAGGGAGGCCTCGATGTCGGACCGGACAACGCTGCCGATCTCTCGCGGCGAATGGGTGGAGTTCGCCTCACGGGAATGGTGCGAGGAGGCGAACCGCTACCTGCAAGAGCAAGCGGCCCTGCATCCCGATGCCCTGGACGGCGTCGAATGGTCCGTCACCGAGCGCTGGCAGAACGCTCCGCCGCACCTGGGCTTTGACGGCAACGTGGCCGGATTCTGGTTCACAATCTCCGGCAGCCAGATTGAGGTCGGCCCCGGCCCGGCAGCGGAAGCCGATACCGAGATCGACGGCGACTACAACTCCATCCTGCCAATCGGCTGGACGATCTACCACGGTGACGCCGCAATCCAGGCGCGGGCACAGCGCGAGTACGGCCATCTCTCACGCAACAAGCCAGTCAAGATGAAGGGCCAGTTCCCCTCCCATCCGCCACTGCTGCCGTTCCTCGGCGGCCTGCACGACCACATGGCCCGTCGCACGATCAACAACCCAGACGTCGATCACCGGATCGAGCACTACGGTCTGCGCTCAAGTGTTGAGGAGCTGGACGGACAGGGTTACACCGTCCTTGAGAGCGCATTCACCCATGTCATGGCAGATGAGCTGATCGAGAACGCCGGTGTTGGCAGACACTGGGAGGAAATGGTCGTCCATCCCTGGGTGCTGACCCTGGTTGATCAGGCGCTCGGCGATGATGCTGTGCTGATCGAACCGAATCGAGGTACAGCGAACAGCGACGCGCTGACCGCTGTTTGGATGCTTATGGACGATGAGAATGCTGGCCTGGAGAAGGGCATCATCTACATCTCTAGGGGAGTGCCAAATGCGGCAGTTCCGGCGCAGGGATTGCAGGTGTCATATGGAAGTGCGATGTCAGGCCTGGCCCGGACAAGTGTTGAGGTCAGCGACGAAGCGTTAGCGCTGAACCCTCCGGTCTTCCAGACGCTCTGTGCGAGTTAACCAAACCGCGGCGCGTCCAGGACGCGCCGCGGTATCGGCTGACTTGGAACTGGAAGCGGCTACGACCGCGGCAGGCCGAGACCGCGTGTGGCGATGATGTTTCGCTGGATCTCGTTGGTGCCGGAGTAGATCGTGCTGGGCACGGCGAGCAGGTACTGCTCGGGCATGTCTCCGGCCCAGGGGGCGGTCGGCTCCTCGGGGATCAGCTGGCCGCTGAGGCCGAACATCTTGATCCCGTAGTTGTAGATCTTCTGGCCCAGCTCGGACTGG
>VXTH01000133.1:0-1937 GCA_009837565.1 Chloroflexota bacterium
GACGCATACAGCAACCACGGCCAGATGCGGCGCGTGTGACAGTGCAGCCAGGGCGACGCCGCCGATGACGATGATCGCGATCATGAGCGCATTGGGCGAGCGGATCTCACTGGTCGATGCGAGCGCAACTGAGCCGAGCGTGGCGCCAACTCCGCCGACTGCTATCAGATAGCCGACCCAGGATTTGTGGTGCTCCAGTTCGTCGATGACGATCAGCGGGACCATGACGCCCTCGTACGGCTGCAAGAAGATGAACATGATTGCGGAGACCGCCAACACGGCGAGCGGCCAGCGGGTGTCCAGCGCCCATCGCGCGCCGGCCGAGATTTGACGGACAAAGTTCCAGCCGGCGTCCCGGTCGGGATCGTGAGGTTCTTCGCGAGCGCGAATCAGGACCACCATGAGAGCAGCTGCGAGATTGAGCAGGGTCATCACCGCGAACACGATGGTGAAGTCGGCGAAGCTGAGCAACAGGCCGGCGAGCAACGCTCCACCGATCCGCATGGACGTCTGACAGGTCTGCGAGAGCGCCATTGCCGAGCGCAGGTGTTGCTGTTCAACGATGACCGGCAGCATGGCCCGGCGGACAGGGTGGAAGAATCCGATACTGATCCCAGAGACGGCGGATAGTGCAATGACGTGTCCGGCCTCAGCTTGATCGCTCAGGAGCAACAAGAAGAGGACGGCCGAGGATATGACGTTGATGGCGCTGGCGCCGCCCAGTACTCGGCGGTACGGGTAGCGGTCGATGATGACGCCGGCGATCGGTGCGAGGATCAAGCTGGGCGCCAGGTAGGCGGCCAGGACCGCGCCGAGCAGGAAGGCCGAGCCGGTGAACTCGACGATCAGGATGGGCCGGGCGACAGTCTCCATCCAGAGAGCGGCCGAGCGGACGAAGACTGTCAGCCACAACACGCAAAAATCGCGATAGCCGAACGGCGCAAACGTCTCCGGATTGAGAGACAAGTTCAAGAAGCGACGTGGCGGTTTGTCGCTATGGCTGTTGGCGAAATCTGGTTTCATGGGCGCGATACACGGACACTGCACGCAAGAGCAAGAAATCACACTGGCATGACACGTGTCGCGACATTCTAGCGGGGCGATTCATGCTCCAACGCGTGCACGTCCGGCTCCGATACACGTCGTGCGATCGGGCTGGCAAACATGAGGATTGCGCTCACGGCGAGGCAGATTCCCATCGTCAATAGTCCGGCGCGGGCGCCCAACAGGTCGGCGAGGCCCCCGGTGACGAGCGCGCCGACGAGGATCATGCCGCGGGCGATGTTCATCAGGCTGAGGGCGCGTCCGGCCATGCCCTCGGTCGCCTGGGCAAGCAGGGTGAGGTTGGCCAGGGACATGACGTTAGTTGAGCTGGCCGCGGCGACGAAGACGCAGGCGGCCACGACGGCCAGATGCGGCGCGCCAGACATCGCGGCCAAACTCAGTCCCCCGGCGATCAGGAGTGCGGCCATGAGACGTCCCGGGGCGGGGATGGTTCGTAGGCCGGCCAGGGCCAACGAGCCCGCTGCTGCGCCGGCGCCGCCAATTGCAATCAGGTAACCAACCCAGGACTTCTGCTCGCCGAGCACGTCGATGACCATGAGCGGGATGAAGACCCCCTGGTAGGGCACGAGGAAGACAAACATGACGACCGAAATGGCCAGGACGGCGAGTGGCCAGCGGGTCTCGTAGGCCCAGCGCAGCCCACTGAGGGTCTGCCGGGCGAGCGATCCGCCGGCGCGGCTGGTGCTGAGTCCGGCGGTGCCTTTCGTCCGGATGAGCGCCGTGCAGATCACTGCACCGGCGTAGATGCCAGTCATTGCTCCGTAGATCCAGATGAAGTCGGCGAACTCGAGCAACAGACCGGCGAGCAGCGCTCCGCCGATGCGCATCGAGGTGTTGGCAGTCTGGGAGAGCGCCACCGCTGGTCGCAAGGC
>VXTH01000133.1:1947-3628 GCA_009837565.1 Chloroflexota bacterium
GAGGGCAGGATCGCTTGTCGGGCAGGTTGAAAGAAGGCGATGTTGATTCCGGCGGCGGCGGCCAGAGCGATGACGTGCCAGGCCTCGGCCAGATCGAACAGCAACAGCAGGAACAGCGCCCCGGTCGCGGCGACATTGCCCGCCTGCGACATGACCAGGACGACCCGCCGCGGATAGCGGTCGACGATGGTGCCGGCGAACAGGCCGAGTAACAGATTGGGCGCCATCCGGGCGGCGAGCACGGCGCCAAGGAGCAGTGCGGATCCGGTCAGCTCAACGATCAGGACCGGTCGTGCGACCTGGTCGAGCCACAGCGCCGCCGATCGGAGGAAGATCGCCAGCCAGAGGACGCGAAAGTCGCGCGAGGCAAACGGGGAGAACATCCCCGCTTCGCGACGGCGCAGGAGGGTCTGCGGCCTACCGCCGGTCGCAGCGTCGTCCGGTTGGCGGGCAGTCGAGGGTTACTCCTCGTCGGCGTACGGCGCTCGCCCCTGCATCACGTTCAGCAGTCCCTGGCTGGTGAAGTCGTCCGACTTGGCGTAGTTGATGATCACGCGCTCGCGATCCTCGACGGCCTGCGCCGCGGCGGCGACCTGGGGGGCGATGTCGTGCGGGATTTCGCAGACGCCGTGCTTGTCGGCGTGCAGGAGGTCGCCGGGGTGGACGGTGACGCCGCCGACGGTGACCGGCTGTCCGATCTCGACGATGTGTACATAGGCGTGAGAGACGAGGATTTCCTTTGAGAGGAACTGGAACCCGATCTCCTCGACCTCGTCGAGGTCGCGGACTCCGCCGTCGGTGATCAGGCCGATCGCGCCGAGGGCCTTGTGGATGTTGCCGTTGACCTCGCCCCAGAAGGAGCCGATCGGCGGCTGGTCGAGGTCCTGGATCACGATGATGCGAGGCTCGGGGATCGACTCGATGTGCGCCCACCAATCGGGAGCGGCCTTGGTCTGCGGGTCGTCTCCGGGAGGAATCGAGGCGCGGATCTTGCAGGTCGCCGCATAGCCGACGATTGGGTCCATATCAGGGAATCGACAGAGGATGTCGGGCGTCATGAAGCCGGTTGCGCGGCTGCGGATATCGAAGGTCTCGATGGCGTTGGCGATTGCCGGCGAGGGCCAGGCGCGCAGATCGGCCAGTTGCGCTTCACTCAGAGGTTCGGTCATCGGTCACCCTTCACACTCGGACAATTGCTTGCAGGTACGCGGGATGGAACAACGGACTATTGCGACAGGGCGTACTCTCGCTCAAGCGCCGTCGTATTGAGGATGGTCACCCGCTGGCGGTTGACGTCGACGATGTCCTGCTTGCGCCACTGTTGTAGCTGCTTGTTCACGGCGACGCGCGAGGCGCCGATCATGTTGGCCAGTTCCTGTTGCGAGACGCGCAGCCCGATGTCGACGCCGTCATCCGTCTTCTCGCCATGTTCCTCGGCGATCGCGAGCAGGCGCCGGGCGAGTCGGCCCGGGACGTCGAGCAGGTAGGCGTCCTGGATTGACTGGTTCGTGGCGCGCAACCGAGCGACGAGCACATCGATGATGGCGCGTTGGGCTTCGGGGTGGCGATCGAGTACCGAGAGGAAGTCGTGCCGACTGAGGCTGACTGCCTCGGTGTCTTCGATCGTTGTGGCCGAGGCCGACCGCGGATGATCGTCGAGTAACGACATCTCGCCCAGCAG
>VXTH01000067.1:0-3620 GCA_009837565.1 Chloroflexota bacterium
GCCCGCATCTGGGCGCCAATCTGGCTCGCGGACGGATTCGCGCCGATTGCATCGAGTGTCCATTTCACCAGTGGCAGTTCGCAGGAGACGGCAGCGTCGAGCACATCCCCTACAGCGAACATCCTCCAGCGGGATCCCCAGCGCGGACGTATCCATTGGAAGAGGTGCACGGGCAATTGTTCCTGTATCACCGTGCCCATGGCTGTTCTGCAGGCGACGCCCACGAGCCTCCGCCCTATCCGGTCCCGCGCATCCCTGAAATGGACGACGGCAGCTTCGTGTTCCGCGGGCACCGCAACTTCGGCAGAGTCGGAATGCACATCATCGAGATCGCCGAAAACGCCGTTGACACAGGGCACTTTCAACCGCTGCACGGCCAGTTCCGGCTGCCCTGGACGCAGATTCCGATCCCGAAGGTCGACATTGTCCACACAGCGAAATGGACACTGGACGAGGATGCTCCGTGGATGATGCACTTCGATGACGAAGTGGCTCTACGCATCTTCGGACGCGAGTACGACTGGACGCACGCAAAAGCGCGGGTCTCGTACTACGGGCCCGGCAGCTTGCTCCTCTTCCGCATCACATTGCCTGGCCGCGGCGAGATTGTGATGTACCAGACCTTTCTGCCAATCAGCCCGCTGGAGCAACAGATCGACCTCCGCTGGTTCGCCGATCGCAACCTTCCCCGTTGGTTGGTCTGGTACGTGATCGGCAACTGGGCGTCGCAGCTGCCTCAGGATGCCGCGATCTGGCAGGACAAGGTGTACGTACGTCGACCGATCCTCTGTCGAGACGACGGTCCCGTTCACCAGATGCGGCACTGGTATCAGCAGTTCTTGCCCGTCGAGTCGACGGCAGCCGACACGGACCGGACGCATTCGCCTCGCGAGCGCTCTACTCCCGCAGCCTGACCGGTCTCCTACACCGAGTACAACAACTCACCGTCGACGTAGGTCTGCTGCACGACGATCTCGCGAAGGTATGTCGAGTCGACCAGCGTCGGATCATGGCTGAGCACTGCCATGTCGGCGCGCTTGCCGACTTCGATCGATCCGACCTCGTCATCGCGGAACATCGCGGCGGCCGAGTTGAGCGTGTAGGTGCGGATTGCTTCGAGCGGAGAGATCGCCTCGTCGGCGGCGATCACCGTGCCGTCGTGCGAGGTGCGTGTTGTCAATCCATACAACCCCAGCAGCGGCGGCACGGGGGCGCAGGGGAAGTCTGATCCCGATGCGACGTGGACTCCCGCATCCAACATGGTGCGATATGGCATTGGCACCGAGTCAATCCCCGGCTGAGCGGTGATCTGCTCGAAGTAGTCGCCAATCAGATGCAGGAACGGCGGTTGGTGCGAGATCATCACACCGAGTGACTGGGCGCGCTCAATCTGATCATTGGTCGCAAACATGAAGTGTTCAATGCGGAAGCGGCGATCCTCGCCGGGGGTCTCTCGCAGCGCACGTTCGAATGCGTTCAACCCCTGTTCGACCGCCCGGTTGCCGATGCAGTGAATCGCGACCTGCAGCCCGCGCGAAGCCGCGTCGAGCACGAGATGGTCGACCTCTTCCTGCCCGTAGTAGGGCTCGCCGATCGGTTCGGTTGTGCCGTCGGGATGGCAAAGCTCCATCGCCGGAGATGGCCAGACCGGGTCCATGAAAATCTTGACAATCCCGCCCCGCAGACGGTCCGAGACGTCATCGTCCATGTAGGCGCCTGCGGCGGCGTCTTCGGGCGCAGCGAAGAAACCAGGCCCGCCGCGCATCTGGTGAATGGCGATCGGCAACCGTCCGTGCTCATCTGTGAGCCGATAGATCTCGGCGCTCTCGGGCATCACCAGCGCGTCGCCCACGCTCGTGATCCCGTGCGAGAGGTGGCGCATCGAGTTCTGTTCCACCAGGCCAGCCACAACGTCGGGGCCAAACGTGTCGATGTACGAACGCATCGTGGCATGGTGGACCGGATCCATCGCCCGCTCCCAGAGCACGCCGTTCGGTTCCCCGCTGTCGTCGTGCAGGATGTTCCCACCTCGTGGATCGGGCGTGTTGCGATCAATGCCAACCATCGCCAATGCCGCCGAGTTGGCGTAGCAGGCGTGATAGGACGAATCCATCACGCAGACCGGGTTGTTCGGAGCCACCTCGTCCAACTCGTGCCGGAACAGCATGTCGTCGGTGACGACGCCCGGTTCAGTCTGGGAGTAGCCGAGTCCCCAGATCCACTGCCCGTCGGGGCTGCCGGAAGCCGCTGCCGCGAGCGCGTCGAACACGGCCGACTTGTTCGCCAGCGGCGGCCTGCGGCAGTCGACCGAGCGCGGCTCGAACGTGGTCATCGAGAAGTGATTGTGCGGGTCGCAGAATCCCGGCACGAGCGCGCGGCCGCGCAGGTCGACGTGCACTGCGTCCGGTCCTACTGCCGCGCGCGCTTCGGCGCTGTCGCCGACCGCGATCACTCGCCCGTCGCGCACGGCCACTCCCGAGACAATCCGATCCATCGGGTCGATGGTCAGCACCCGTCCACCGGTGAACAGTATTTCCATTTCTAGCTCCTCAGAGTCTGCGCGAGTGCGCCCACCAGAGGCTACCGATTTTCGCTACGCGGGGAACCAGATGCCAGCCCCAGGATTGCCGGACCTGTATCCACTTCATCCACAATCAATGTCAAATGGAGTCGGAACTAGCACCGGTGTAGCTGGAGACAACAGTATGTTCCTCATGCGGAGGTGGAAGTGGTGCTGACGACAGAATCGGTGTGGATCGCGCTCCAGCAATTCAACCGACGCGATGGATATCCCGGCCGTAGTCTGGGGCGACTGGTACAACTTGCCAATCGCGAACTGCGCGAATGGGGTCACGACGGACACCAGGTCACGGTGGAGCGAATCACGCCCTATTTCGGCGACTCGCAGGTTCTGCGCTGCTCCTTCTGGTGCGAGACGTGTCATGTCTCGCATCATGCGCTGATCAATATGCCGCTCAGCGGCACGAAGCCGAATGACGGCGGCGCCAATAGCCCTGCGGAGGGCGATCCGCGACCCCGGCGGGCGATTCAGCCCTCCACTCCGGGAATGAAGCAGCGAATCCTGGGCTGAACCGCGAGCGCGCGGCTAGCGGCGTACTCCGTTGCCGCCGTCGCGCTGCTCCATGCTTACTGAGGTCGGATCGCCGCTGCCGTCTTTGACCGGAATGAGCTCCCCGTCCGGTCGGGGATGGTGCGCCCAGTGACCGGTCGGCTCCTCGCCACGGCAGATGATCGAGTTCTCATTCCAGCCGTTGTACGCGCGGACATCCTTCGACAGATAGCGCATCGCCAGCCCACAGCGCCGGCGACTCGAATCGTTCGGCTCTGAGCCATGCAACACCCAGTCGCTGTGCAAAGAAATCTGACCCGCCTTGAGTTCAAGCGCAACCGGCGGATCGCCGTGCTCCTCCGGCTCCTCGACCGTCTGATTGAGCACGTTGTGCTCGTCGGCAGTGCTGTCGCGGAACTCGACCTGGGCCTTGAGATGCGAGCCGGGAATCACCTGCATCGCCCCGTTACCCAGGTCGGAATCATCGATCGCCAGCCAGGCCGACACGACCTTGCTCGGCGTGATCGGCCAGTACGAGGCATCCTGGTGC
>VXTH01000244.1:0-3606 GCA_009837565.1 Chloroflexota bacterium
AGATGGTGAAGACGAAGGGGAAGAACTTCTTGCCGTTGCGCTCGCCGCCGACCTGTTGCGAGATGCCCAGGAACGCCTCATAGATCGCCTCAACCAGATTCTGGAAACCCGACGGAACCAGCGCGGTCTCGACGTCCCGCGTCCGCCGCCAGACGACGAACGCCGCAATAGCCAGCAGCAAGATCACGACCCAGGCCGAAAGGATCGTGTTGGTGATTTCGTAGGAACCGATCGAGATCACCGGCTCCGCCGCCAGAGCGATGACCGGCGCGGGTGCGCGGACAACGAAGAAACCGAAGACCGCGAAGGCGAGTGTGGCGAAGATGATTAGGCGTCTTCGGCTCACGCGCGCTCCTCCTCGTCCTGTTCGTCGTCCACGGGCGCGTCTTCGGAGGGAGGGCGCCGCTCTGCCTGGTCTTGTCGTTGCCGCGCTTGAGCGGCGAATAGATCTTGCAACATCCGGTACCCGCCCCAGCCGGCCGAAGCCAGACCAAGAGCAAGCCCGACGAGCGTGAGCGCGAATCCCGTGCCCAACTCGTCGTCCAGCAGGACTCCACCGACAACGCCCAGCACGATGCACGTAGCCACGTACCAGCCGATGCCCATGAGTTGCATGGCCGGCGGCCACTGTCTCATGGGGACTCCTCCCTGCTGGAGGCACACCCCGTTTCCGGAGCAATGTGAAGGCTATCACAGACACCACTTGCGACAAGGCAGCGCCGCCTCGGCCCAAGGCGATTCCAGACCCGGCAATCCTTTTGTAGTGCGGGTTACTCGAAGTCGTCCATGTCGAGCGACTCGATGAAGTCCCGGAAGGCCGACATCTTTTCCAGCTCCTCCGGCTTGACCGGCTCCGGCCGACCCTCTTCGTCGGTCGCCACGAGGCCCTCGTCGTCGAGCAACACCCCTGCTTGGTCGATCACCTCGTCCTCGACGAAAATCGGCGCCTCGGCCCGAACCGCCAGTGCGATCGCGTCGGACGGGCGGGAGTCAATCTCCACTTGCTCATTGTTCACGTCCAGGAAGACGCGGGCGTAATAGGTGTCGTTGCGCACCTCGGTCACGACAACCCGGGTCACGCTGGCGCCCAGTTCCTGCATCACATTGGTCATCAAATCGTGCGTCATCGGCCGCTGGACTGACACGTTCTGCAGCCGGATGGCAATCGCATCGGCCTCGGCCGCGCCGATGTAGATGGTCAGGTAGCGGTCGGCGTCCTTTTCCTTGAGGACCACGACGCGGTTGTAGTTCATCAGAGAGACGCGCAGCGCTTCGATGGTGACTTCTTTCATGTCGCGCATCCCTTCTATCTCTGCCCGATCGCTATCTCGCAGCGTCTGCTGTGTCAGATTAGCGTAGGCCGGGAGTCGGCTCGAGGAACGGCAGGAGAGGGTATCGGCTCAATCGCCGGTCAGCTCGGGTGGCGGTCGCGTGGGACCTCCCCGTCCCAACCAGAGCGATCCCAGCGTGATCAGGAACAACCCCCCGCCTAGCAGGAACAGTCCTTGCCTCACCCCGGCGGCGTCCGACACTCCGCCGACCAAGAGCAGCGCCAGCATCGAGACCGCATTGGCCAGCATCATCTGCGCCGAGAACAGGCGCCCACGCATCTCCGGCGGCGAGCGCTCCTGAAGCAGGGTCTGGGCCGGGGCATTGACCATCGCGTAGGCAAGACCGAGGGGGAACGCCATGATCAGCGTGGCGGCCAGCAGCCAGTCCTGGGTGGAACCAGTCGACCGGAGGAAGTCGAGCACGCCAAACACCGTCACGATCACGGTGATCACCGCCAGACCGAAGGAGGCCATGGTGTTCATCCGGATCCGCCGGCCGATGCGCGGTACGAAAACCAGCGCCAGCAGTGCACCAAAGCCGGTCGGCCAGAAGACGAAGACCGCATCCTCCTCGGCACGTCCGAGCACATCGTGGACAAACTGCGGGACCAGCACGGCGAACATGAACAGCATCATCACGCCGGAAATCAGCTGGACAAGCGCCAGCGCCGTTAACCGGTCGCGCCAGACGAGATCCCCCGCCGAACGAATGTCGTGCAACGTGGTGGCGAAGGCCGCCCTGACCTGACCGACATCTTCGGACACGCGGTGGGGCGTGCGGTCGAACGGCGGAAGCGAGGGCAAGCAGGCGAGTAGCACTGCCGAGAACGCCAGCGCGACGGCACTGACGATGTATGACGCGTCGTAGCCGATCACCTTCAACATGATTGGCGCGATGATCACCAACCCGATCAACTGCGTCGACATGGTCGTGAACTGAAACGCCGAGTTGGCCGACAACAGCTGCTGCCGGGAGACAAAGCGGGGTAGCGCGGCCGCTCCCGCCGGGACGGCGAACTGGCCGGCCAGCGCGGTTCCGAAGGCCACCGCGTAGACCGTCCCGACGGACACGTTGTCGGCGATGAGTAACAACGCGGTCAGTCCGGCACGAATGATGACCGCGACGATCAGCACCCGCCGCTTGTCGAGCCGGTCCAGCAACACCCCGGCAATCGCGCCGGTGACCACCGGTGGAGCGGCCAGGCAGATCACCAACAGCGTTGAGGCAAACGGCGACCCGGTCTGTTCCAGCACCCAGATCAGCAGCACAAACTGGATGGCTGAGTTGATCGTCAGCTGGATCCCGGTCGCCGACCAGAGCGCCAGGAACGGACGATTGCGAAACAGCGCGCCAACAGGAGGATCGGTTGACGTCGTCGCCTCGGGCTCGGGGTCCGCGGTCACGGCAGCTCGCGAGCCGGAATCGCCGCATTGGCGGCAGCGCGCAACCTCGATGCCTCCGCGCGAATCTCCTCCGCACCGCCCGCATAAATCACCGATCGGGATGCCGAGACCAACAGTCCTCGTCCCTCGCCGTCCACACCGACCCCCACCGAAGCCTCCAGGTCGCCGCCCTGCGCGCCAATACCTGGCAACAGGATCGGCATCTCCGGACACAAAGCACGCACTTGCTTCAGCTCCTCCGGCCAGGTCGCACCAACGACGAGACCGAGATTGCCGTGATGGCTCTCACCCCACGTGCGAGCCTGCTCCGCCACTGTCACGTACAGCGGTTCGCCATTGGCCATCGACAACGATTGCAAGTCGGCCGCGCCCGGATTGGACGTGCGGCAGAGCGCAAACGCGCCGCGGTCAGGTCGCTGCAGAAACGGCGCGACGGCGTCTCCGCCCAGATATGGGTTGATTGTTACCGCGTCGGCGTCAAACCAGTCGAACGCGCTGGCCGCATACGCCTCAGCCGTATTGCCGATGTCGTTGCGCTTGGCATCGAGAATGACCACCGCTTCTGGTGCGAGACGTCGGACCGCGACAATCGTCTCTCTCAGCGCCTGCCAGCCGGCAGTACCCGCGACTTCATAGAAGGCCGATTGCGGCTTGTAGGCGCAGGCGAGACCGGCCGTGGCCTCGATGACCCGGGTGTTGAAATCGAGAATCTCGTCAACTGGCGTGCGCTGGGGCTGCGGATCGAGTCCCACGCAAATCAGCGAGTGGCTGGCATCCATCGCCGCCGCCAGCCGATCCTGAAACGCTGATGCAGCCATGTTGCAAGGGTATCCCTGCAACGGTTCGGTCGTAGGCTGCATGGTTGTCAAAT
>VXTH01000188.1:0-1723 GCA_009837565.1 Chloroflexota bacterium
AAATCGTTCATCCGGTTGAAGCAGCGCAGCAGAGTCGACTTGCCGCAACCGGAGAGTCCCATCACCACGAACAGTTCGCCTCGGCCGATTTGAATGTTGATATCGCGCAACCCGACGACTGCGCCGGTCTCTTCCTGGATGTCGTCCTTGGAACGACCGTCAATTGCAAGCTGGAGGCCGTCGCCGTCATCGTTAAACACTTTGTAGAGCCCACGGATGGATAGCGCTGGCTCTGTGTCAACTGCCACCGTTGAGTCTCCTTCCGGTCTGGTGCGCAGACTACTCTTTGCCCCAATGCGTGTTCACTGGCTGGCTGCTGTGACGGCGATCGCGGTGCTAACCATCGCCGCGGCAGGCTGCAATGCGTCGCGGGGAGGCATCTTCTCGGGGGTCGGCGGCTCCGCAGAGGCCGCCTTGCATATCGATGAAGGCGCCGATGACAAAGCGATCCTGACTCCCCTGAATCGCCCGCTCAAACTCGAGGAGCCGTTCTGGCTGCGGCTGGAAATGAACGAGCCGGTCGACGCCGACCATATCGTGATCCGCGTTGAGTACGATGCCGGCGCCCGCGAGTACTTCGAACTGAGGGACTTTCGCTTCGAAGATGTCGAGCCGCCCTGGAAGATCGCCGCAATTCCACTGGCGCTGACCGACGACGGCGATTTCAACATCGCGCTGATCGTGAACTCGCGCAAAGTCACCGACGTCAAGGTGACGGTCGAGAACTGAACGGGCTCGGTGCTGCGCTAACCTGCCCCTCGGAGTAAGGGGTAGCGACATGCGGCCGATCGCCGACGTGGCAGCGGATCTGGGCTTGGGCGAAGACGATCTCGATCTCTACGGACGACACAAGGCCAAGCTGAACGCCGAGGCCCTCGAGCGCCTCGGCCGGCGGTCGCAGGGCGACCTCGTGCTGGTCACCGGCATGACGCCGACGACCGCCGGAGAAGGCAAGACGACCACCGCGATCGGGCTCACGCAGGCGCTGCGGCAGTCCGGCGCGAACGCGGTCGTCGCCCTGCGCGAACCGTCGATGGGACCCGTCTTCGGGATCAAGGGCGGCGGCACCGGTGGGGGTGGATCCCAGGTGCTCCCGGCAGACGACATCAATCTGCATTTCACGGGCGATCTGCACGCCGTGACGGCGGCAAACAACCTGCTGGCGGCGGCGATCGACAACTCCCTGTTCCACGGCAATGCGCTCGGGCTCGACGCCCGCCGCGTCACGTGGCGGCGCTGCCTCGATATGAACGATCGCGCGCTGCGCGGCGCGGTGATCGGCATGGGCGGCACCACGGATGGCATTCCGCGCGAGGAAGCGTTCGACATCACGCCGGCCTCAGAGGTCATGGCGATTCTGTCGGTGGCCAGCGATATTGATGACCTGCACCAGCGGCTGGGCAACATCATCGTCGGCTACACCTCCGCAACGCCGATTCAGCCGCTGACCTGCCGAGATCTGCAGGTCGACAGCGCGATGACCGTGCTGCTCAAGGACGCAATCCGGCCCAATCTCGTGCAGATGGGCGAGGGCGGACCGGCATTTGTGCACGGTGGGCCATTCGCCAACATCGCTCTGGGTTGCAACTCGATTACCGCCACCCGCGCGGCCCTGTCCTGCGCCGACATCACCGTGACCGAAGCCGGCTTTGGCGCCGATCGGGGCGCGGGGCAGTTCTTCAATGTCGGAGCGCGGTTTGGCGCGTGCGAAGCTCCGGCGGCG
>VXTH01000188.1:1733-3593 GCA_009837565.1 Chloroflexota bacterium
GTCCTTGCCCACTGTCGCGCTCGAGGGGTCCGCGCGGCGGTTGCCAATCCCTACGGAGGCGGTGGAGACGCCTGCCTCGACCTCGCGGTCCAGGTGCGCGAAGCTCTGGCTGGAGAACGGCCGTCGTTCCGGCGGCTCTACGACCTGGAATCCCCACTCAAGGACAAAATCGAAACGGTCGCTCGAGAGGTGTACGGCGCCGGATCTGTGTCGTACCTGCGGCTTGCCGAACTGACGCTGCGCCGCGCCCGACGGCTCGGCCAGGATGACTGGCCGGTCTGCATCGCCAAGACGCAATACTCGCTTTCGGACGATCCTGCCTTACTCGGCCGACCGCAGGATCACGAGTTCACGGTCCGCGACGTACGACCCTCGGCCGGAGCCGGATTCGTCGTGATTATCTCCGGTGAGATCATGACCATGCCAGGACTTCCGCGATCGCCGGCGGCGATCCATTTCGACCATACGGCTGAGACGCACACGGCCTGAACGAGCGAGCCATGCCCGAGTTCCGCAACATCTTCTCCGGCAATCCCCTCGATCGGGAGGCCGCCCGCAGACGCGACGAAACCTGGGTGGCGGCTCAGATCGAACAGCCGCAGACGCTGTTCCTGCCGCTGCGCAACCTGACCTTCCCCATGCGCGAGATCGACACCGTCATGCGTCTCGCCTGGACATCGCTGCCCTCGGGGGCAGACACGGATCGCCACCCTGTGTTGTTGTTGGGCAGCGGCGAGGCCGGAGCGCAGTTCGCCATCAACGAAGCCGCGGCTCCGAATCTCTTTGAGTTGCCCGATGATGCGAGCTTCATGGATCTGCGAGCTGCCGCCCCGGTGCTCCACATCGACGACGCCGGCATCGCCGCCCAGGCGCGCTCATTCCTTGACTGGCATGACCGCCACCGGTTTTGCGCCGAATGCGGCGCATCGACCTTTGCCGCCCAGGGCGGCATCTTCCGCAAGTGCCTGACCTGTCCGGCCGAGCATTTCCCGCGCACCGATCCGGTCGTCATCACGGTCGTGATCGACACCGAGCGCGATCGTTGCCTGCTGGGCCGCCAGGCCTCCTGGCCGGCCGGCATGTTCTCGGCATTGGCGGGATTCATCGATCATGGTGAATCGATTGAAGATGCGGTCCGACGTGAAGTGGCTGAAGAGTCCGGGATCGACGCGGTCAACGTCCGCTACCACTCGTCGCAGCCCTGGCCCTTCCCCTCCTCTCTGATGATTGGTTGTCACGCCGACGCCGGCAGTTCCGACATCAACTACGACGACTGGGAGATGGACGACGTGCGCTGGTTCACCAGGGAGGAAATCGTCCACTCGCTGCAGCAACCCGCTGCGCAGCTGGACCAGCCCGGACTACCGGATGGAGCCCTGTCATTGCCGGGTCCGATGGCGATCGCGCACACGTTGATTTCCGCCTGGGCCGCCGGCAACCTCTGATCTCTCGGCCAAACCGCGTTGTACGCTCGGCGATATGAAACAGCTACGCCTCGCCCCCATCGGCCTTCTCGCCCTCGCGGCGATTATTGCAATCATCGCCGCCTGTTCCTCGGACGACGACCAGACGACTCCCCAGCAGGCCGAACAGAGCCGAACGGAATCGAACGCCACCGAACAACCCGAACAGCGCCGGTCGACCGAACAGGCCGAACAGGACCGAACGGCATCGGACGCTGCCGAACAATCCGAACAACCTCAGTCGACCGAACAGGACCGAACGGCGTCGAACGCCACCGAACAATCCGAACAGTCACAGTCGAGCGAACAGGCCCAACAGGACCGAACTGAACCGAAGGCAGCCGAAGAAGCGGAACAGCAACAGGCGCAACAATAAGCCCCGCGACAGGCTGACGAC
>VXTH01000276.1:0-3565 GCA_009837565.1 Chloroflexota bacterium
GGAGAGGGGAGTCCCGCTCGCGCGGGGGGAGAGGTAAGATCACCCCCATGACCACCCAAAGCCAGCCCCTCATCGACGCCATCATCGAGCACTCCGACGACCGGCGCGCCCAGCGCTTCCTCGACGACCTGCGACAGGAGGGCGTGCTGCCCGGCCGACGCAACCGCATCGCCTTCCGCCTCCGACGCGCCCGCCAGACCATCGCAGGCTGGGTGAGCCCGTTAGATGAGTACCGCAGGGACCTGACCACCGGACGAAAGCCCGCGTCCCATTGGGTGCAGCGAATGGACGAGTTGGTTGCCCAGGGACAGACCTCGGAGGATGCGGCGCGGCAAGTGGGTTGGGAGATGGGATGGGAAGACTCGAGCCAGCGGATGCGCTGGTTCGGATGGTCGATGATTGCGTTCTTCTCCGGCTTCTGGGTTGTCATGGGGCTGATGTTCGCCGGCGTCATCGGTTAACCTGTCCACATGACCACCGAAACCGCCCCCGACCCCATCGTCCGCAAGTGGACCGACGATCTCGAAGAGGAGCTTGTCGAGGCGGGCATGGAGGCGCCGCAGGCCAAGGCCTACGGTCGAGCGTTCGAAGTAGGCATGATGCGGGTGATGTCCGTCGTGGCGACGAAGGACGAGTTGCTGCTTGCGAAGCAGGAACTCAGAGATTCCATCGCCGAGAGCGCCGATCAACTGCGACGTGAAATGAACATCCATGTCGCCCACTTCGAGCGACGGTTCTCCGAATTCAAGCGGTTCATGTACGGCGGCGCCGGACTCATCATCGGCGGTATCATCACCCTCATCATCCGTGCATTCAGCTAATCCTCCCCTCTCCCCCCGCCGTCAGGCGGGGGGAGATGTCGCGGAGCGACAGAGGGGGGCACGCCCAACGTCGCGCGCACGTGCCCCCCTCTGCCTTCGGCATCTCCCCCCGCGCGAGCGGGGGGAGAGGGGAAGTGGGCGGAGCATCTCCCCCCGCGCGAGCGGGGGGAGAGGGAAGCAGTGTTATGTGGATGTAATCTTCGACCGCCTAGCCCGCCCCGATGCTTGATTGCGCAGGGGTGGATCGGCGATGATCACGACGTGGAAACTCGACGACCGGGGACAACCATGCGCGGGCGGGGCCCGTGTCGGCTCCCCGACACAGCGACGGGCAGGGCCCCGCGCATGGCACAACTGCCGGAACAGGAGGCGCCATCGGCAAGAGCGACCGCGCACACCCGGAACCTCATCCGGGGATACGCAGAGGGCGAACGGAAACAGGCTCCGCTCGCCGTTTCGGCCCAACGAAAGGGCAGAACATGATTGGAACTCTTGCGCGAAAGCGCACCAACCTGGCGGCCTTTGCCGTACTTGCCGCGCTTGCGGTCGCCTTGTTCGCAGCGACGGCTTTGTCACAGACGCCGGCTCCTGCGATCTCAAGCTCGGACGACTCCGACTTCATCATCGGTGACGGTCAGAGCATCACCGTCACGGTGGACAATGCCACAGCCTCGGAGTACACGTTCCAGCCCATCTTCGGTTTCGTGCTCACGCAAGAGACCCCGGGCATCGGGATCTACCGGCACCAGGCCGGCGCCCCGCAGGGTGACTTCACGATTCGTGCGACGCATGCCACGGCAGACACCCTCGAAGAGAACCTGACCGTTGGCGATCCGGGTACGAACCTTGACTCAGCAAGCGTGAAGCTCGCAACCACGAATGCGGCCGGAGACACCCGTGGCACCGGAGCGGCCGACGACAAGCCGGAAACGGACACCGCGACCGCAGGCTCCGTGATCTTCATTGAGGTCGAGGCGCTGAACAGTCGCGACAAAGCGTCGAACGTCGGCACCGCCGCCACGTCTCAACTCTCGGTGACCGTCTTTGCCGTGGGTGGTGGAGTCAGCAACGATGACTCGGTCTCTACGGTTGGATCAGCGTCGGGGAACAATGGATCCACGGCGCAAGACAACACGATCAACTTTGGTGTGACGCGTGCCAACGCAGGCACGGTCCGTGTCTTTGCTGTGGCTACCATCGGTAGCGCAACGGTTCAGACTGAAGACTTCACTCTGACCTTCACTGCAGTCGCGACCGCCCCCGCGAACTTGAGCATTGAAGACGCTGGGGCAGTTGCCCAAGGCGGCACAATGATCGACGTTGGTGGCACGGACACTGCCGTGACTCGAGCGAACCTCTCGATCTCCGCCACGGACAGCGCTGGCGTCACTGCAGCGCTTGTGAGCGGTACTGTGGTCACAGCCACGCTCAAGGGTCCTGACGACAAGGACATCACCGACAACAGCCTTAGCGGCGTGGAACTTACCGACTATGTCTTGGACAACGATGCCAACACGGCCGGCGACCAGAGCGTTGTTCAGGTGACGCTGCTGGGTAACGCGGCTCCTGGTGAGTACACCGTTACCGCGAGGATTGGTACGAACCCGACCGACACGGCGACGTTCATCGTCACGGGTTCGCCTACCAGCGTTGACGTCTCGATTGAGGCTGCCGATGGCACCGGTCTTGGAGACCAGTTGACCGCCACCGCGACCGTCAAAGATGTCAACGGCAACCTGGTTGCGCCGGTTGATGTCGCATTCACCGTGGGCACCGGCTCTCCGGCGACCTTCGTGGGTGTTGACTCGAAGACCAAGGACGGCGTCGCCTCGCGCAGCGCAGTCATCACTGGCTCCGGCGTCATCACCGTCATCGCGACTGCCAACGGCGTGTCCGGCGTAGCCGTCATCGCTGCTGGTGGCGCTGCCGACGACGCTGAGGCCGACGCACCGAGCCTGAGCGACTTCAGCCGCACCAGCGGCGTGGCCAGCTACACCGGCCCGGACGCGACCGCGAGTGACCTGCTGGCACTGCTGGCCGGCCGCGCGACCATCATCTGGTTGTCGGACGGCGAGAACTGGACTGCCTACTACGCCCTCATCGATGGCTCAGAGGCCCCCGGTTCGAGCAACTTCACCGTCACCAGCGGCGACGTGCTCTACATCGGCAACTAGCGAACGGCGGAGCCCCCCTCTGCCTTCGGCATCTCCCCCCGCCTGACGGCGGGGGGAGACAAGAAGAAAGGCAATCGCTTCCCATCTGCCTCTCCCCCCGCGCCAGCGGGGGGAGATGTCGCGGAGCGACAGAGGGGGGCACTCCCCCGCTCGTGAGAAGCAAGCGATTCCTGAAAGGACGCTGACAATGTTGAAGATGAGCACAATGCCCCGGCTGGCTGCGGTCGCGCTGACCGCCCTGCTCGGGGTGATCGCCCTCAGCGCATCCGCGCTGGCCCAGCCGGGCAACCCGCACGCGTTCGTCGGCACCGGCCTGGAGCCGGGCGACGTGGTCGGGCTGCAGGAACTGCACGGCGACCACTACGACCAGGTCGCCACGGCCACGGCCAACGCCTCCGGCGAGTGGTCGATCAACTCGGCCGACCTCGGCCGGGATGACGTGGACGAGAACTCGTTCACGCTCAACGGCGCCGCCGCCACCGCCACCTACACCAACGTGAACGAAAGCCTTACCTCCGTCGCGCTGACCGCTGCCTCCTCCGAGGACGGCATGGGCGAAGACGGCATGGG
>VXTH01000360.1:0-3561 GCA_009837565.1 Chloroflexota bacterium
CACCCAGCCCGTAACCTTCCCCGCACGTAAACTCGCACCTAGCCTGACTACAGCCGATGAGACAGGAGACCCCGTGAGTTTTCGAGCGTTTGTGGTCGACAAGGATGATGACGATTTCTCGGCGTCAGTCCAGACGCTGGACGATTCGTCGCTGCCTGAAGGTGATGTCACAGTCGCCGTCGAATGGTCCGATCTCAACTACAAGGACGGCCTCGCCTGCACACCCAACGGCCGCGTCGTCTTCAAGTACCCGATGACGATCGGCATCGATTTCGCCGGGACCGTCCTGGATTCTTCCGATGCTCGCTACTCGCCAGGCGACTCGGTCGTGGCGACCGGCTACGACCTCGGCACGGCGCACCCCGGCGGCTACGCCGAACGAGTCCGCGTGCCGGCCGACTGGCTGGCGCCGCTGCCTGATGGCATGACCTCGGAAGAGGCGATGACGCTGGGAACAGCCGGAATCACAGCAGCCATGTCGGTCGACGTCATCGAGAAGGGCGGAGTCGGTCCCGATGCCGGCCCCGTCATCGTTAGCGGCGCGACCGGAGGCGTCGGCTCAACCGCTGTCGCGATGCTCGCGGCGCGCGGCTATGAAGTGCACGCCAGCACCGGCAAGTCCTCGGAGCATGATTTCCTGCGAGCGCTCGGCGCGACCGAAATCCTCGATCGCGAAGAACTGGCGGCGGAATCACGGCGACCGATTGAGCGCGAGCGCTGGGCCGCCGCCGTCGACCCCGTCGGCGGCTCGACCACCGCGTCGATCCTCAGGCAAACAAAGTACGGAGGCGTCGTCGCCCTGTCTGGCCTCACCGGAGGCGTTGGCGTCGAGACCAATGTGATGCCGTTCATCCTGCGCGGCGTCACCCTGGTCGGCATCGAGTCCGTCTTCTGGCCGAGCGACGACCGCCCACGCCTCTGGTCACGAATGGCTCAGGACTTCAGCGGCGGCAACCTCCTCGATCTGGTCGAAGCTCGGATCGGCCTGGAGGACGTGCCCGAAGCAGCCTCAAAGATCCTCGCCGGAGGCGTCCGCGGCCGCATCCTTGTTCACCCCTCGTAACTCGTTCAACTCAGGAGGCATGACATGCAAATCGGAATCTTCATCGGCGGCGCCGGTCCGGCGCCGAGCGTGCAGAGCATCGTCGAACAGGCCCAGCGCGCTGAGGCGGCCGGCTTCTCGACCTTCGGCATGGCCAACATCTTCTCGCACGACGCCATGGGCGCGCTGACGCTCGCCGGAGCGCAGACCGAGCGGATCGAGCTGATGACCGCCGTCGTGCCGACCTACCCCCGGCACCCGCACGCGATGGCCCAGCAGGCCCTGACCGTCCAGGCGGCGGCCGGCGGCAAGCGCTTCGTCATGGGCATCGGCCTCTCGCACAAGATCGTCATCGAGAACATGTTCGGCTACTCGTTCGACCGCCCCGCGCGGCATATGAAGGAGTACCTCGACGTGCTGCTCCCGTTGCTCAATGGTGACCCGGTCCAGACCGACGGCGAACACTACCGAGGCCAGATCAGCCTCGAGATCCCCGACGCCGAGAAGCCCGTCTCCTGCATGCTCGCCGCGATGGGTCCGGCGATGCTGCGACTGGCCGGCGCGCGTACCGACGGCACCATCCTCTGGATGACCGCCGCCAATGTGGTCGAGTCATACATCGCGCCCACGATGAACGCCGCCGCCGACGAAGCCGGCCGCCCGCATCCACGCATCGTCGTCGGCCTGCCGGTCATGCTCAGTTCCAACGTCGACGCCGCCCGAGCAACCGCAGCCGAACAGTTCGCCAACTACGAGCGCCTGCCCTCCTACCGCTCAATGTTGGACAAGCAAGGCGCGGCCCACCCTGAGGACGTGGCAATCCTCGGCACTGAAGAGCAGATCGAGACCCAGCTGCGTCAGCTCAAGGACGCTGGCACGACCGACTTCGTCGGCGTCGTCTTCGGCTCCGAAGACGAACGCGCGCGAACGGAAGAGTTCCTGGGTTCGCTGGCGCCGACGCTCTAGTCAAGAGCTGCGAGTCAGCCGGATCACCTCGATCCGGCGAGGGCGAGCATTCTCTTCGTACGGGTGAAATGGAGGCCAGACTTCGGCGGCTGCGGACCACTGATTGTCGCGCTCGTCTCCATCGAGGAACTCTGCCTCAACCGGGTGCCGCTTGCGATCGACGAACACCCAGGCGTGGGGATTGGCGCGAAGATTGTGTACCCAGCCCGGATGCCTGGGACCGCCGCCGACCGAGCCGATGATGACCCAGCTGTCGCCGTCGGCGAAGTAGAAGAGCACCGCGTCTCGAAGATCGCCCGACTTAACTCCGACCGTACGCAGCATCAAGGAGTTGATGTACGGTACGCCTTCGTTCCAGGTGATCATGCGTGCAGCGATCGAGTAGCCCGTCAATCGGACCGACAGCTCCTCCATCGGCTTCATGAGGCCGAGGCGGTTGAGAAGGTTAACGATGTCTTGCCACATGGTGGAAGTTCGCAGCGACTACTCGATGTAGTCGCGCAGGCGGGTCGCGCGGGTCGGGTGACGCAGTTGACGCAGGGCCTTGGCCTCGATCTGGCGGATGCGCTCGCGAGTGACATCGAAGTCGCGTCCGACCTCTTCCAGTGTCCGCGCGCGACCGTCGCCCAGGCCAAAGCGCAGTTCCAGCACCTGGCGCTCCCGTGGCGAAAGTGATCCGAGCACAGCGCCGACGGTCTCCTTGAGCAACTGTTGCCCAGCCGCCGCGTCGGGTGCGACCATCTTCTCGTCCTCGACGAAGTCGCCGAGATGGCTGTCGTCCTCTTCGCCGATCGGAGTCTCCAGAGAGACAGGCTCCTGCGACACCTTGATGATCTCGCGGACGCGCTGGGCGTCGACGCCCATGCCCTGGCCGATCTCCTCGTATGTCGGCTCGCGGCCAAGCTCCTGGACCAGTCGACGCGACACGCGGACCTGTTTGTTGATCGTTTCGACCATATGCACCGGGATACGGATCGTGCGGGCCTGGTCGGCGATGGCGCGGGTGATGGCCTGGCGGATCCACCAGGTGGCATAGGTCGAGAACTTGTAGCCCTTGCGGTAGTCGAACTTCTCAACCGCGCGGACAAGCCCAATGTTGCCTTCCTGGATCAGGTCGAGCATCGACATGCCGCGGCCGATGTACTTCTTCGCGACCGAGACGACGAGGCGCAGGTTGGCCTCAGTCAGCCGCTTCTCGGAGAGATAGGCATCCTCTTTGAGCACGCCAATGTGCCGCTCGCAGCGCAGCGAGATCGGCTCCAGCTTGCCGTCGAGATCTTTCGGACACGGCATCAGCAGTTCGAGCCCGCCGGCCGCGCGCAAGAGATGTCGTACGTGACGGTGGTCGAAGATGTGGGTCACGACGGATACCTGGACGAGCCGCTCCTCGGCGCGGGCCTCGTCGTACTCCTCGTCCTCCGGCTGGAAGCGATTGATTAGCGCCTCCCGCAGTTCGGGGTCCATCTCCTGATCAACGCGCTCGCGGAAGTCGCCGTCTTTGGTCAGGTCGAACAGCGACAGATGCGACTTGTCGATTTCATCGGCAATCACGG
>VXTH01000283.1:0-3554 GCA_009837565.1 Chloroflexota bacterium
CGCCGGGCATGATCGCAATGACCGCGCTGTTCTCCTCCACCTTCTCCAGCGCCGGTTTCTACCGCGACCGCGAAAGCGGCCTGTTGCGTGCGATGCTCGCCTCGCCCCACAGCGCGCAAACCATCCTCTTCGGCAAGGCGCTCGGCGCCATCCTGATCGGCACGGTTCAGGCCCTCGCAGTGCTGGTGCTCGCCGTGGTGATTCCGGGAATTGACCTGGCCTGGCAGTTTGGCTGGTTGGGGGGCGTCGCCACTGTCGTAATCACCGTCCTCGCTCTGAACTTCATGCTCTCCGGGATCTCGCTGTTGCTGGCTGTGCGGATCAAGACCATGCAGGGGTTCCACCTGATCATGAACCTGGTCCTGTTCCCGCTGTTTTTTCTCTCGGGAGCGTTCTTCCCGCTTGACCAGGTGCCGACCTGGTTGGAAGTGATCGGCTACATCAATCCGCTGACCTTCGCTGTCGACCTGCTCCACTACGCGTCGTACGCCGACTCGCCTGATGGGCTGATCGGGCCGTTGATTGACGGGTTAGTGTTAGGCGGCCTGGCGATGTTGCTCTTTGTCTTTGGTCTGCGGCGTGCGCCCCGGGCGGTGTAGGAATATGTACCGGCCCCCTCGTCCACTCGCGCTCTGTGGCGGCGCCATAGGGTTCGCGCTGGCAGTGCTGGCGACCGTGGGCTGCGGCGGATCGACCGATCGCCTGGTCATCACCTCATCGGAGGCGGCGTTCGTGCCGGTCATCGAGTCCTCGGACATCCACGTCGGCGTCCCGCGCCTGGTGCTGACCTTGCTGGAACGCGACGCGCAGCCACAGTTCCCCGAGGACGCCGCGTTCCTCATCCGATACTTCGACCCGACCGAAGACGGGATCAAGTTTCACTCCGAGGCAGAGCTCCGAGAGATCGACGTTGAGGGATTGCGCTATCTGATCGCCTCGGGTCCACCCTTTGATACGGCTGGACAATGGGCGCTCGCGGTGACCGTCGAACTGCCTGACGGTACAGCCGAGAGCACGCCTCGCTTGCCATTTCTGGTCCGAGGCAACGCAACGGGCCTCGCGCGCGGCGACCGGGCGCCGCGGGTCGACACACCGACGACTGCTGATGGTGTCCTTGAGCGAATGGTGGAGCCCGAGCCGGATGCCCTTGGTCTGTATGAACGCTCCGCCGCGGAACTGATCTTCGAGGGAGAGCCGTTTCTCATCGTCTGGGCGTCAGCGGAACGGTGCGCGGGCAGGCGCGCCTGTGCGCAAGCGCTGGAGCAAGCCAACGAATTGCTGCAACAAGAAACTCTCGCGGTTCTGCATGTAGAACCCTTCGGCAGGCCGCGTCCACAGCCGCTGCAAGGGCTGATCGATGAGGCCAGCGAGGCCTGGTCGATTGAGGCGGAGCCCCAGTTCTTCCTCGTCGACCAGGACGGCACAATCGCGGCGCGATTCGAGATCGTCGTGGAAGGAGCGGAACTGGAAGCGGCCGTTGAGGCGCTGGCCCCTTAGACCAGCACGTCCAGGCCGACGGCAGCAAAGACGATGAAGAGGTAGGCGATCGAGGCGAAGAAGAGCCGCATCGGCGGGGCCTGGTTACGCCAGACCTGCCAGGCAATCCAGATGAATGCGGCGCCCGAAATTGCGCATGTGGTCAGGTAGCACCAACTCAGGTGTCCGCCCAGCGGTCCAAGCAAACTCACTGCAACCAGTCCAACCGAATAAATCATGAGCTGCTTGCGTGTTTCCCGCTCGCCCGACACGACCGGCAGCATCGGCACGTCGGCCCTGGCGTAGTCCTCGCGATACTTCAGCGCCAGCGCCCAAAAGTGTGGCGGCGTCCACATGAATATGACCAGGAACAGAATGAACGGCGTCCAGGTGACCTCGCCGGTCACGGCAGCCCAGCCGACCAGCGGAGGAATCGAACCGGCGGCTCCGCCAATCACAATGTTTTGAGTCGTCGAGCGCTTGAGCCAGACCGTGTACACGAGGACGTAGAAGAGCACCGCGGCCTCGGCCAGCAGCGCCGCCAATAAGTTGACGGTCAGCGCGAGTTGGATCCCGCCCAGGGTCGCGAGCAGCACGCCCCAGACCAGCGCCTGCCAGGGCTGGACCACGCCGACCGGCAGTGGTCGCCCTGCGGTCCGCTCCATGATCGCGTCGATATCGCGGTCGAACCATTGGTTGAAGGTGTTGGCGCCTCCGGCGGTCAGGATTCCTCCCAGGAGCGTGAGCAAAATCAGCACCAGTCCCTCGCCGAAGCCGCCTCTCGGCCAGCCATCGGCGGCGACGATCATGGTCGGAACGGTGGTGACCAGCAGCAACCCGATGATGCCGGGCTTGGTGAGATCCCAGAGTCCACGCGAGAATTCAAGCGCACGCTTCGAGCTCGGGAGTGAGGCCGTTCGTTCGAGTGTGAGCGGACGATCAGTCATCCGTTCCTCTCACTCTCCGCCGACACGCCCGCATCGGCGATACCGGCCGGTTGCAACGCCGTGGCCGGCTCGATGTGCCGTCGCAGGCCACCGGCGCGATAGATCGCCACCAATGCCGCTCCGGAGACCAGCAACCAGGTGATTGAGCCCATCGAAAGGTGTAGCGCTCTGGCCCAGGCATCGAAGTTGATCCAGATCATCGCCGCCCCAATGAAGATCTGAGCGACATATAGCGTCGCTGCGCCATGGACCATGAAGGTCAGGCTGCGAGCTCGCGGCCTCAGCATGACCACGCCCATCGAGGAAGCGAACAGGGCGATCGCGCCGAAGAGAACCAGGAATCGATGTCCCATGTTCCATTGAGCGTACTCTCCGTCTGGAAACAGCCCGCCATAGCAGAACGGCCAGTTGTTGCCGCAGGCCGCGCCGCCGGGCCCGACGTGCGCGCCCGCGTCCGGTCCAGCCCCCACATGGGTGACATAGGAACCAACGACCACCACGGCATAGACGATCACGGCCGTGAGCAACGCCGCCCAGGCGTAGTTCCGCGCCTGCGAGGGCGAATCGGATCCAAGGGGCGCCTCGTCGTCGCTGCTGACGACGCGCCACTGGAATGTACTCAGCCATGAGAACGCGACCACCATCAGGATCAGCATTGCGGTCGCGAGATGCAGCGTGACGATTAGCTCCTCGAGACGCTCTGTCACGGTCAGGCCGCCGAGCACGACCTGCACCGCCAGCAGCGGAATCGAGAGCACTGCGGGCAGCCAGATCCGCATTCGATCCCGATGCTTCCGCCAGGCCACGATGGCGTAGCCCAGGATGATCAAACCCATGATCGCGGCGACCAACCGGTGTGTCCATTCGAGCCAGACCTGATGCGCAGCGAACTCGCCGAAATCGCCCGACGGGATGACGGCGCCGTAGCAACCGGGCCAGTCGGGACAGGCGAGCCCAGAGCCGGTCACGCGAACAATCCCGCCCAGCGCCGTCAGCACGAGCAGGCCGATCACCAGCCCGAGGCCGACACGCTGGAATCTGGTCATCGATGCCATCTGAACCCGCTCTCCGTGCCGCCCGGCCCGAGTCCGGGCTCCACGCCCGAGGCTCTCACGTCTGGGGCTACTGGCG
>VXTH01000234.1:0-3551 GCA_009837565.1 Chloroflexota bacterium
GTCCGGATCCTCGTCATTCACCGGAGCGGTTCCGGCAACGGCGTCGCGAATCGCGTCGACAACGCCCGCCTCGACGACGCTTCGGGCCGAGCGGATTCCGCTGGCCACGGCTTCGGTGTTGGCACGTCCATGGCCGACGAGCACGGCACCGTCGATCCCGAAGAGAGGGGCCGACCCGACCTTGGCGTAGTCCCAATGGGCTCGCAGACCCCGGAATGCCCCGCGCATGAGCCAGGCGCCAGCCATGTGGATCACACTGGCCTGGATGCTGCGCTTGAGCTCTCCAAAGAGCTGCTCGACCAGGCCCTCGGTCAGTTTGACGGCGACGTTGCCGGTAAACCCGTCGGAGACGATCACGTCGGCCGCTCCGGCAACCATTTCATTCCCCTCGATGTTGCCAACGAAGTTTGTTTCCTGCCGCTCAAGAAGGAGATAGGTCTCCTGATGCAGGCTGGTGCCCTTACCCTCCTCTTCGCCGACGTTGAGCAGCCCCACGCTGGGGTTCCGGTGGCGGAGGACGCGCTCCACGTAGGCGCGCCCCATCGTGGCGAACTGGGCCAGATGTTGGGGCCGAGCTTCGACATTGGCTCCCACATCCAGCAGCAGCGATGTGGTTCCGCGCCCGTTGCGGAACAGCGCGCCGAGTGCAGGACGGCCCACGCCGGGAACGCGACCAAGCGTGAAGAGCGCTCCGGCCATGACGGCGCCGGTGTTGCCAAAAGAGAGAAACGCGTCCGCCTCACCGTCCTTCAGCAACTCCAGACCGACCATGATCGATGAGTCGCGCATTCGCCGAACCGCAGTCGGCGGGGCGTCCATCGCGATGGCTTCTGAGGCTTCGTGGATCCGCAAGTTGCGCTGCGCCGCCGGCAAGTGGGAGCGAATCTCGCGGCCGCGCCCGACGAGGATGATGTCGACATCGGTATCACGAGCTGCGCTCAAGGCGCCACGGACGATATTGGCCGGCGCATTGTCGCCACCCATCGCATCGAGTGCGACAGTGATGGGCCGTTGGCTACTTCCGCGCGTAGCAGATCGCTGCATGAGACGTTGCTCCGCGGCTGCGTGTGCTATTCGTTTCCACCTGCCTCTGCCGCATCGTCTTCGATCGCGGTGGTGCAGCGGAAACTCTCGATCAACGGTAATGCTACGGACTCCGGGTCGTCGGGGTCGAGCACGTGGAGCGCGAACTCGCGTCCACCATCTCGGCAATACCAGGCGAATGACTGGATCTTCATGACGCCTTCGCCAAACTGCGTCTCGGTCTCTCCGGTGCGCGCCTGTTGACCATCCACCGGCCCCCAGTCACGGAGGCCGGTGATGTTCTCGATGCCCAGGGAGTCGCGCAGCGACTGTTGAATGGCGGTGTCGCCGTCGTAGAACGCCTCACCCAGTACCTGCCAGGTCAGCACGGCCTTCAAGGCGGTCGCTGACTGGAGAACGAAGATACCGGCCTCCGCACTTGGCGGACTATTGGTTGGCTGCCCAAATTCCTGTGAGACATCCGCGGTGTCGTAGGCGATGGTGAAATCGAATCGGTCATAGCGGCCGGGCCGCGCGGTGATTTCAAGCGGCAACAGGAACGATTCGATGGCGCGCTCGAGGGACTGAGACACACCGTCGTAGTCATCCAGCACAGCTCCGACGCGCATGATGATGGCCACGTCCTGGACCCGTATGAGCAGCGCATGCCAGCGAACCTGGAAGCCACCCGTCGCGCGACGATCCTCATCCCAGTTGAAGCGCAGGGCTGCCTCGCCGGTAACCAGGGAAGTCTCTTCAACCGACGAAAACTCGACATTGTCTGCCAAGGCGAGCGTCGACCTCAGGAACGCCTCGCCATCGGATCCATCGTCCTCATGTACGTCCACGCCGATCAACGCTCTTCCCGTCTCCGACAGGAAGGACACCCGGTCGATACCATTCGAGTTCGGATCGCAGAAGGGCGAACAGACCAACTCGAAGGAGTAGCCGTAGCTGGGATTGGTGTATCGGCGGACAATGTCGTCGGATGTGTCGAGCGGTGCGTCCTCGCTTGCCGGGGCCGCGGGACGGTCTTCGTCCTGGTCCGGCTCTTCGTCAGCCGCTGCCTGTTGCGCTGAGCCATTCTGGTCGGCCTGTCGCGAGGACTCCGACTGCTGTGAGTCGTCGCCATCGTCCGGACGGTCCGCAGCCTGCTGCTGGCCCTGTTCGGGTTGATCCTCGCCAGCGGCCGCGGCTTGTTGTCCCGACTCCGCCGCCGCCGGCCGAAAGAACTCATTCGATTGCACATGCTCATTCGGATTGGAGGATCCGCAGGCCGCGACCAGCGCGGCCAGAAGCAAGGCGGCAATCGCCGCGACAGCGCGGTGGGTGGTCACGACGCCTCCTCGGCGATCACGATTATCCGCTCGCCCATGCCTACCGGCGTCAGGTCCCAGGAGCCGAACCAGTTCACTCCTTGCAGGTCCGATTGGGCAAGCAGGCCGGCCATTTCTCCCACACCGAGGTTGACTCGCAAGGGGAATCGGGCCAGCGAGCGCCGAACCTGTCCCTGTTCGTCGACGGAGTCGTACTGGTAGGTGATCCAGGCAATCGGCAGCGCGCGATCGATCGGGTCGCCGCAATGACGATCCTGCGCCAGCTCCTGCGAAGCGCTCTTGGTCACCGTGGCTCCCGACTCTGCCTGCCGCATCCATTCGACCTGCATAATCTGGATTGACGGCTCGATATCGTCGATGCGGGGCGCCGTCCAGTCGATCAGCAGGCGACCGCCCTCCGCCAGATGACGTCGCGCCGTGCGCAGGGCGGCGAGCTGATCTCGGCGACGCAGCAGATGCTGAAACGTGGAGAGACCGATCACAACCAGATCGAACCTCTCCTGGAGTTCCAGACAGCGCATATCACCGCGGACCACTCGGACTGCGGCATTTCGCATGCGTCGTTCGCCGAGCGCCAGCATTACCTCAGAAGAGTCCGCTGCGGTCACCTGGCAACCGTGCTCAGCAAGTGGAACGGCGAGACGCCCGCTGCCAACTCCCAGCTCAAGCACCCGTTGCCCTGGCGTAGTCAGTTCTCGGAGCATCTCGACATCGTCGATGAGCGGTCCGAAATCCAGGTCATACCAGGGCGCGATCGCACGTAGCGCGCGCTCCTGATCGTCTGTCGACCAGTTGAGAGGATCGTCCACGCGGCCTCCGCTTGCCCTGAGCACCTGAGAGCCAGCGTACCAGCGAAGCGCGAAGCCAACGCGACTGAACACCGCGACCGCTAGTACGCTGGCCCTATGACCGACACGCCCACGGCACGCGACCTGGTTGCACAGTACATCCGCGCCATCCCCGACTTTCCGGAGCCGGGGATCCTGTTCCGCGACATCACGCCGCTACTGGCCGAGCCTGACGCCTTTGGACAGGCGATTGACTGGCTGACCCAGCACTGCGAGGGCGCCGACGCGATCGTGGGAGTGGAATCTCGCGGCTTCATTTTGGGCGCACCGATCGCGCAGCGACTGAATCGTCCATTCGTGCCCATCCGCAAGGCGGGCAAGTTGCCCGCCGAGACGATTGCGC
>VXTH01000202.1:0-3532 GCA_009837565.1 Chloroflexota bacterium
GCATCCCACCCGAACACCCGTCGAACACCCCAAACCCACACCGCCAAAGCCCGCCCACAACCGCACGGATTCTTCCAGATCCGAACACAATCGAACAAATCCGCATACCCCAACCCGACCACAGCCGACCAAAATCAACCACTTCCAACCACCCCGAAACTCATGAAACCCCGCAAAACACTGGAGGTGCTCGCCTTTTTCTCCGGTTCCTGCGCCAGGAAAATTTTTCTGCCAACCACCCTGATGCGCACAGATCGCCTCCTACAATCCCACCATGACCCAATCAGCACTCGACGGCGTTCGCATCCTCGACCTCACCTCCGAGATGGGCTGGTACTGCGGCAAGCTCCTCGCCGACCTCGGCGCCGACGTGATCAAGGTCGAGCCCGTCGGCGGGGACCCTTCACGCGGCCGCGCGCCCTTCTGGCAGGGCATCCCCGGCCGCGAGACCTCCCTCCGATTCTGGTACTTCAATGCCAACAAGCGCTCGGTCACGCTCGACCTCGGCCAATACGACGGACGCTGGCTGTTCGGCGAACTGGTCAAGACCGCCGATATCGTGGTCGAGTCCTGGAACGCCGCGGAACGTGCCGAGCTAGTCGAGCACGATGTCGATCCCGACGCCTACATGGAAGCTCAATCGGAGCTGATCTGGGTCTCGATCACCGGATTCGGCCTCGACGGACCCAGGGCTGGCTGGGAAGTAACCGACATCGTCGCCCAGGCGGCAGCCGGTATTGCCACGCTGGCCGGATACCCGGACGGCTTCCCCATGAGGATCGCCGGCAACCAGGCCTACGCCGTAGCCGGCATCTCGGCCGCCCAGGGCGCATTGTTGGCGCTGTTGCAGGCCGAGGCGACGGGCAGCGGACAACGCGTCGAAACCTCGATCCAGGAGGCGCTCTCGATCTGCCAGGAGACCGCCCACCTGCAGTGGGACTTCCAGGGCAGCTCGCGCGAGCGGGTTGGCGAGAGCCATCGACTGCCCGGTATCGGGACATACGAGACCAGCGACGGCTACATCTTCTCGATGGTCGGCGTCCCCGGATTCGGTGCGCCCTGGACCGAAGTCATCGGCTGGATGGACGAGAGCGGCATGGCCGAGGATCTGACCGAGCCGGAGTACGCCAACACATTCGCCAACTTCAACATGCGCATCCTGCTCGATGAGGAAGAGCAGGCCAAGCACGCGCCGGTCCTGGCCCGCGCCCAGGAGGTGCTGACGAGGTTCTACGCAAGCAAGACGACGATGGAGGCCTACGAGGAGGGCCAATCGCGGCGGCTGCTGATCGGACAGGTCGCGACGCCGTCCGACATCGCCGACAGCGAGCACCTGGCCGTGCGAGAGTGGTGGCTGGAACTCAATCAGCCGACCCGCCTGGGCTCCGAAGACGCCGCCCTTCGCTATCCCGGTCCTCCCTACCATCTGTCAGAGACGCCGGCGAGCATCCGGCGTCCGGCCCCGCAAATCGGAGAACATAACCAGGAGGTCTGGGTCGACGAAGTCGGCATCCCCGCCGAGGACCTGATTGCCTTCGCCGGAGAGGGCGCGATATGACAGCAACAAACGGATCGCGTCCACTTGAGGGCATTCGAGTGGCCGACTTCTCCTGGTTCGGCGTCGGACCCATAGCCGCGCGCACCCTCGCCGACTTCGGCGCGGACGTCATCCGGATCGAATCGGAAGCCCGAGTTGACGGCCTGCGCCTCGGGCAGCCGATCAAGCCTGGCAAGACCGGCTACAACGTCTGCGCCTACTTCAACAACTTCAATGCCGACAAGCGCTCCTTCCTCCTCAACATGTCGGCGGAAGGCTCGCAAGAAGTCGCCTACCGCCTGATCGAGCGCTCCGACGTCTTCCTCTCCAATCTGACCCCGCGCATCTTCGAACGCTGGAACCTGACCTACGACCAACTCCGCGAAGTCAAGCCTGGCATCATCGCCGCCTACATGCCGATGCAGGGCCTCAGCGGCCCCCATCGCGACTTCCTCGGCTTCGGCGCCGTGCTGACCCCGACCACCGGGATCTCGCACCTCTCCGGCGATCCGGACCGGGCGCCCGTGGGCGTGGGCACCAACTACCCCGACTACGTCGTCAACCCGGGCCACACAGTGATCGCCATCCTGGCGGCGCTCAGGCACCGTCGGAAGACTGGACAGGGACAGCGGATCGAGCTGGCCCAGGTCGAGTCGGTCGCTGCCACCATGGGCCCCTCGCTGCTCGACTACACCGCCAACGGCGTCAACCAGGTCCGCAACGGCAACAAATCGAGTTGGATGTGCCCGCACGGCATCTACCGCTGCGCCGACGATCCCTCCGGACGAGAACGCTGGATCGCCATCGCCGTGGGCGACGACGCCCAGTGGGAATCGCTCCGCGCGGTCGCCGAGGGCGCGACATTCACCACGGACGATCGCTTCGCAACCCTGCTCGGCCGCCGTCGTCATGAGGACGAACTTAACATAACGCTCTCCGACTGGACCGCCTCATTCGACGCCGCCGCGCTGGCGATCCAGCTGCAGTCGGTCGGCGTCGCCGCGGCCCTCGTGCAGGACGCCGAGGACATGTGCGAGCACGACGATCATCTCGCCGCCCGAGGATTCTACGAGTACCTCGACCACCCCGAGACTGACATCTCGCTCTACGACGGACCCATCGTCAAACTGCACGAGACGCCGGGCTACCTGGCCTCGCCGGCGCCACTCTTCGGCCAGCACACCTACGAAGTGGCGACGGAAGTCCTCGGTTACTCGGCGGATGAAGTGGCGGAGCTGACCTCGTCGGGCGTATTGAGCTAACCGTCGCCGAAGCCCAGATGCCACTCGAGGAACGGCCCGACCGGCGCAATCCCCTGGGGCATGAAGTCCCAGTGACCGCAGGGCAACCAGACCAGTTCTCTCGGCTCGGACAGCTGATCGTAGAAGCGCTGCGTCGCTTCTGGCGTGATCAGGTCGTCTCGTTCGCCAGCTACCACTTGCACCGCTCGGCCGGCCATCAGCGGCGCGTAGACGCCAGGATCGGTGAGCGAGTTCGCCAACTCGCCGGCGCTGCCTCCGCGGCCGGTCAATGTGCTTGCACCGGAAATGCAGAATGAGGCGGCCTTGACCCGATCGTCGAGTCCAACAAACGGCGCCCCCCG
Organism: Chloroflexota bacterium; assembly: GCA_009837565.1. Lineage (GTDB taxonomy): Bacteria > Chloroflexota > Dehalococcoidia > Bin125 > Bin125 > Bin125. Next base: position 3,141 of record VXTH01000202.1, read on the forward strand.
CATCCCGCCCATCGAGAAACCGACAAATCCAACCCGGTCAGCATCGACTTCCGGCCGCTCCGAGAGATAGTCAAGCGTCCGCATCCAGTCGACGACCGTCTGCAAGGACTGATCCAGGCGGCGCATCGGCCAGCGCTGGAAGTCCTCCATCGAGACGGGCCGCCTGGCCCGCTCTCCATGTCCGGCCTGGTCGATTGTGGCGCAGATCGCGCCACGTGCGACCCACTGCTCAGCCGGCCAGAGGACGTAGTCGCTGGACTTGTCCAGGGTGCCCGGATGGCCGACCAGAATCAACGGGCGCGGACCTTCAGCCTCGACCGGCCGAAGCAACAGTCCGCCAACACGATCCTCATAGCGCGAAGTGATCTCGAACCGTTCAACGGCCAGCCCGC
>VXTH01000307.1:0-3524 GCA_009837565.1 Chloroflexota bacterium
TGTGGCTCGAGACCGTCGAGCAGGTCGCCAACATGCTGGCCATGAACCCGTATCCCGGATACGAGGGCCAGTACTTCTCCATGCCCACCCGGAATGTCGTGCCCAAGCCGGTGCAGAAGCCGCACCCGCCGCTTTGGGTCGCCTGCTCCAATCGCGACACGATCCACCTCGCGGCCAAACTCGGCATCGGTGCCCTGACCTTCGCCTTCATCGACCCGGCTGAGGCCGAGCACTGGGTCAACGACTACTACGAAACGATCAAGACCGAGTGCGTGCCGATTGGCCACTCCGTCAACGCGAACATCGCGATGGTTTCGTCGTTCTCGGTTCACCCGGACGCGGCCGAAGCCGAGGCCCGCGGCGGCGACGGCTTCCGCTTCTTCCAGTACGCGCTCGGCCACCATTACGCCGCCGGTATGCACAAGCCGGGCCGGACCAACATCTGGAAGGCCTGGGAGCATGTGCGCGACACCTGGCCGCCCCAGGGCGGCGAGGGCGGCATCGGCACCCCGGACGAGCTGGGCGAGCATCTGCGCATCTTCTCCGACTGCGGCGTCGACCAGTCGGTCTTCATCCAGCAAGCCGGCAACAACCGGCACGAGCACATCTGCGAATCACTCGAGATCTTCGCCCGCGACGTGATGCCCGAGTTCAAAGAGTTCGAGGCGGAACGCGAAGCGAAGAAGCAAGAAGAGCTCGCGCCGTACATCGAGGAAGCGTTCAAGCGCAAGGCCGAGCGCAACGAGATGATGGCGGAACTCTCCGACGACGACATCCCGACGTACGGTCCGTACGGCTTCGATGTCGTCGCCAGCGAAACGCAGAGCGAGTCCGACTTCCACCACCAAGGCGCCGAAGAACGCGCCCGCGAGCAGATGGAACGCTTCGAACAGATGAAGAAGACGGCCAACCTCGCCGTCGAGTTGGGAGCGACCGACTAGCCAGCCGACCCAACCACGGTCTGCAGGAACGCGGTCACTGTCTCCGCCGTCCGCTCCGGATGCTGGACGTGGGGGAAGTGGCCGCAGTCGTCCCAGACGTGGATATCGGCGTCCGCGAACGTTTCCCGCTGGCGCTCGGCGTAGCGCCAGCTGATAAACGGATCGTTCCTGCCGAAGATGACGAGGGCTGGAACGTCGCGCGGCGACAGCGCCTGGCGCAGGATCTTCGCGTCGTCGAAGTTGGTGTTGCGGTAGAGCTCCAACGTCACGCGGCGCGTGGCTCGGTCGTCTTCAGTGATGAGCTCATCCAACCACTGCGGGTTGAGGCCGCGAGGATTGCCCAGCCGCATGAACAGCTTGAACATTGGGCGGGTGGTGATGAACTGCAGAATCTCGCCGGCGTACTTCTTGCGCCAGATGTTGGCGACCAGGTTGCCCGGATAGTCCTCCAGGACCCCGCCGTCGAGCAGTGTGACCGAGGCGCACCTGTCGGGATTCATCGCCGCCCACATCAGCCCCGTCTGGCTGTGAAAGCTGTGCAAGACAAGGTGCGCACGTCTAATCCCCAACTCGTCAATCGCCGGCGCGAGCCATTGCTGATAACCCTCGATTGAGTAAGGGAAGTCACGTGGCTTGTCGGCCCGTCCGAATCCTGGCAGGTCGAATGCGATCGAGCGCGCGAGCTTCGCAGTCTCCGGCAGCAGCCACTGGAAGTCGCGCCCCGAACCGGGCACGCTATGCAGGCAAACGACAGCTTCGGCACCGTCGGAGTCGCCGGCGCTGGTCACGACTCCGGCCACTCCGTCAATCGACAGTCGCGACTCGCGAAGACTGGACACTGGTCGCTCCGGATGCGCTCTGAGAAGCCTGAGGTCGGCTGGCTTCGGCGACGATATCACGCGGCGGGGTTCCGGCCGGGGCGCTCGGCGGCGGCGGAGCGTCATCAGACGGAATGCGGATCTCCGCGACGCACCACGGGCAAATTCGCCAATCCGGGTCCAATACCCGATCACACTGATTGCATGCCAGGCGAAGCTGAATAGTGCATTTTGGACAGGCGAGATAGTCGGCGGCGATCGGGTAACCGCAGCGTGAGCAGGGAGGACTTTGCTCCAGTTCACGCATCAAGGCGCTGGACTCCAGTCGGTGCTCCTCGGCTTCCTGCAGGGTCAACGGCGGTCGCAGCACGCGATAGACGACCAGTCCGGGGAAATTGAAGATCAGCACGATCAGCGTGAACACCAGTTGCGCCATCGGCTCAACGGTGCGCTGGTGAATGTCCCTCGCGGTCCAGACGACCGCTGAGAACCACAGCACTACAAAATATGCGCCAACGATCAGTGCGAGAATCAGGCCGGTGTTCTCGGGAGAACCACCCGGCCAGGAAATGCCGACTCCGTCGAGCATGGATCGCCTCTGCTGCACCCCGCTGTCGCCACTATAGGTCGATTCCGCCGGTATGCTCGCAACGATGAGCGATTTTCCGAGCACCGGAACCACCCGTTCGCCCAGCGCGCTCGATCTCGACCAACTGAATGACGCACAACGCGACGCTGTGACCTATCCGCACGGCCCGTTGCTGGTCATTGCCGGTCCCGGCTCGGGCAAGACCAGGGTGATCACGCATCGAATCGCCTGGCTGATCGAGCAAGGCACTCCGCCATGGCGGATTCTGGCGGTGACGTTCACTAATCGCGCCGCTCGTGAGATGCGATCGAGGCTCGAGTCGTTGATCGGGGACGATGACAGCAATCGGGTCTGGCTGGGAACCTTCCATCGCATCTGTGTGCGCATGCTGCGATCGCAGGGGCAGGAAATCGGTGTGCCCCGCAACTTCGTCATCTTTGATAGCGACGATCAGATGCAGGTCGTGCGTAGCGCGCTCAAGGACCTGCAGATCGATCCGAAGCAGTACGCCCCGCGGGCGTTGCTGAGCAGGATCTCGAAAGCGAAATCGGAAGGCGACGCGCTCACTGACTTCAGTTCATCAACCGGCTCCTACTTCGATGAGATCGCGGCGCGAGTCTGGGAACGCTACGAAGCTTCGCTCCGAGACGCTGCGGCGCTCGACTTCGACGACCTCTTGCTGAAGACGCTTGAGATGTTCGAGCAAGATCACATTCGGCGCAGCTATGAAGAGCGATTCGACCACGTGCTGGTCGACGAGTTCCAGGACACGTCGACGGTTCAGTACCAGTTGGCGCGCGCGTGGTCGGGCGGCAGCGGAAATCTGACCGTCGTCGGCGACCCGGATCAATCGATCTATTCCTGGCGTTCGGCCGACATTCGCAATCTGAACTACTTCTTGCGCGATCACCAGGACGCGACGGAGGTCCAGCTCAACAACAACTACCGATCCACACAGCAAATCCTTGACGCCGCCAATGCCGTGATCGACCGCGCCGCCGACCGGATCAAGCGGCGGTTGGTCACGGATAACCGCGGCGGAGCACTGCCGTGCCTGCATGAGGCGTACAGCGAGTCCGACGAAGCGGAGTACATCTCCAGTCATGTCGAGAGAGGCATGCGCGAAGGCGTCCTTCGGCCCGGCGACGCCGCCGTGCTGTATCGGACCAACGCGCA
>VXTH01000222.1:0-3522 GCA_009837565.1 Chloroflexota bacterium
GCCGAGACCTGGTGGACTCTGCCTCGGCAGGCCGAAACGCTCGATCAATCGCCGATGCCGCGCGACCAACTGCTCGTCGATCAAGCCAAGCGAGCAACCGATCTCCGCCACCGCGACCATACCCATCGCCACCGCTTCGCCATGTAGCACCGCGCTGTAGCCGGTCACAGCTTCGATCGCATGACCCAGTGTGTGTCCATAGTTGAGGATTTGGCGAAGGTCCGACTCTCGCTCGTCGTCCGACACGACCGCCGCCTTGATTGCCTGGTTGCGCGTGATGACATCCACGAGCAACTGCCGACAGGATTCATCGCTGACGGCCGCAGCCGGGCTGAGCAGCACATCGGCTGAGTCGTCGAGCAGGCCCAGCATCGGCTCGTCCCGAATAAACCCGTGCTTGATCACTTCGGCGAAGCCGGAGCGCAGTTCTCTCGACGGAAGAGTGGCCAACGCGGCAATGTCCGAAACGACAGCGCGCGGCTGATAGAACGCGCCGACCAGATTCTTGCCCGAAGGCAGGTCCACAGCGACCTTGCCACCGATGGCGGCGTCGACCATGCCCAGCACCGTCGTCGGCGCGTGGACCAACGGCATGCCGCGCAAATATGTGGCCGCAGCCATGCCGGCCAGGTCTGTGATCATGCCGCCCCCAAGCGCGAAAATCACATCTCGGCGCTCGGCGCGGTGGGAAGACAGCCACTCGTACAACAGCGACAACGAAGCGAGCGTCTTGCTCGCCTCACCGGAAGGCACGCGGTATGAGAGGACTGTTCGTCCTGCCTGCTCCAACGAACCCAGAGCGGTCGCGCCGTGGGTGTCGAACACCGCTTCATCGACAATCAGGAACACGCGGCCCGGGAGGTTGATTCGCTCCAACACATCCCCGGAACGTTCCAACAATCCCCATCCGCAATAGACCGGATACTGGGCCGACTCAGTCTCAACAATGCAGCCAACATCGGGTCCGTAGTCATGAATCGGAGGCGGAGCGACGCCCGGGCCATTGCGCATGTCACGAAGCCGACTCTTCGACTGAAGCACTGCGGCAGCCCGTCGTTGCACTGCTTCCAGGACGAAATCGACGGCGTCGTCAACATGATCGTCGGTGTGGACAGTCAGGTCGGACAGTGCGTAGAAGGGTTGTCGAGCGGCCTTGAGCGTTTCGATCCGGCGGCGGCGATCTGCACCCGCTAGCATCGGGCGCTCCTCGGCGCTGTCTTCTTCCGCCGCCGAGTATCGAGCCTCGATCGTGCCTGAGCGCGCCTCCAGGGTGATGACAAACCCGCCGTCCGCGAGCAACACACGGTTCTCTGCGTGCAACCAGGCTCCCCCGCCAGTGGCGATCACCAGGCGATCACGGCCGACCGCTTCGACAACGGCCTCGCGCTCGCGCTCGCGGAATCCGCGTTCGCCTTCCGCCTGGAATATCTCAGGGATCGGCCGTCCGGCGGTCCGCTCTATTTCGTCGTCCAGATCAATCGACTCCCACCCCAACCGATGGGCGATGAACGGAGCCAACACCGACTTCCCGGTCGCGCTGAAGCCAATCAGGACGATCCGCTTGAGACCGTGGGGAACGTTCACGTCCACTCCTTCCGCGGAACCGCCGTTTCGAGAAATGACTCCATGTTTCGCCGCGTTTCCGGCAGCGAATCGCCGCCGAACTTCTCCAGGATCGCGTCGGCCAGCACCAGCGCCAACATTGCCTCAACAATCACACCGGCCGCAGGTACCACGCAGACATCCGATCGTTCGTAGTGTGCTTCGACACGCTCACCCGTCAACAAATCGGCAGATGGAAGCGGGTGGGCCAGCGTCGCAATCGGCTTGACCGCGACTCGGACGATCAAGTCTTCGCCGTTTGAGATGCCACCCTCGATACCGCCGGCATGATTCGTCTGGCGACGCCACGGATGGTCCCCCCACGAGTCCTGAGGCAGGACCACATCGTGGTAGCCGCGACCGGTCAACGCGGCACCGCTGAATCCGTCGCCGATCTCGACCCCCTTGAACGCATTCATCGACAGGATCGCCTGCCCGATCCGGCCGCTCAACTTGCGATCCCATTGCACGTGGGCGCCCAGTCCAAACGGCACACCCGTCACTCGCGCTTCCAGTGTCCCACCCAGGGTGTCACCGTCCTCTTTGGCCGCGTTGATGGCGTCGATCATTGCCTGAGCCACGTTGCCGTCCGTACAGCGGACGGGAGACTCCTCAACCACATCCCAATCGACGTCCGTCGCCGGGTCGATTGCAACAGAGCCGATCTGGACGACGTGGCTGTGGAAATCGCAGCCCAGCTCCTCACAGAGCCGGCGAGCGACGGCGCCCGCGCCGACCCGTGCCGCACTCTCCCGCGCCGAGGCGCGCTCCAGGGAGTCGCGAACATCCTCATAGCCGAATTTGAGCGACGCCGTCAGATCCGCGTGCCCAGGACGGACCCGGGTGACATGAGTCGGAGGTGGATCGACGGAATCGAGAGACATCGTTTCGCGCCAGGGACGCTTGTCAGGCCCGAGGCCCTTGTCAAAGTCACGATTCTCAATCCACAGAGCGACCGGGCTGCCCATCGTCCGGCCCTGCCTGACGCCGCCGCGAATCTGGGCGTAATCGGTCTCGATCTTCATCCGGCCGCCACGTCCGTAGCCCCGCTGTCGACGCGCCAACTGCTGGCGAATCTGCGCCTCGGACAGCGGCAACCCCGATGGCACGCCGTCAATGATGACCGTCAGACCAGGACCGTGCGACTCACCGGCTGTGAACCAGCGGAAACTACCCATCCGTCGCACTCCGTTGCTCGCCCGACGCGTCGGCTGTTTCGGACACAGTATCGGCGAAGCGATCCTCGGGCAGCACGATCGGACGCGGTTCTCCGCTCGGCGCACGGTCGGCAGTCGTCTCGAACTCTCGGGCCAGCGCTGCCGGTGGCAGGTTCCAGTCGAGACTCATGGCCGACCCGCGATCCGCCTCGACGCAAAGGATCGGGAGCGCCTGTGCCGATCCCTCCGCGTCGCGGAACGTCGTGTACACGTCAACTCTGACATCGTCTGGGCGAAAGTTGGGAATGTCATAGAAAATCATCTCTACCAGGCGCAGCGCGGTCGCATAGGCCGTGTCGAGTGACGAGGCCACCTGTTCTCTCCGGTCGTCGACAAGACCAAACTCCGGAGCGGCCGACGTGCTCACTCGAACGTGTCGGGCGGAAGCGCTCACCAGATTGAGACCCTGCACGCCTGCCCAGACGGCGGCGCTGACATCCTTGGGCGGGCGTTGCGTGCGCCAATGCTCGATCTCCTGGTCAAGGATTCCCTGAATCGCCTGCATGTCGTTCTGCGCAACCAGCTGCCGCCAGAACCGATGCGTCCTGGCCTCCTTGAACAACACCAGGCCGATCCCGCCAAAGATCAGCGCGATGATCAGGAATGCGATCGTCACGCCCTCGTTCATGACCCGATCTCCGACATCGCGGCGGTCGCCTCATCCAGCATGATGGCGACCGGCGCTTCGCGCTCGGTCCAGAGT
>VXTH01000294.1:0-3485 GCA_009837565.1 Chloroflexota bacterium
CTTCGTCGGCGCCCAGGGACCGGTCGTGCCGAATCCCTTGACCGTGCAGTAGATGAGCTGTGGATGAAGCTCCTTCAGCGTGTCGTAGCCGATCCCCAGCCGCTCCATCGTGCCTAGGGTGAAGTTCTCGACCACGATGTCGAAGTTGGGCACGAGCTTGAGGAAGATCTCGCGGCCCTCGTCGGACTTGAGGTCCAGGGTCAGAGACCGCTTGTTGTTGTTCAGCGTGATGAAGTAGGTCGAATCGACCGAGTTGCCGGCGCCCAGCCGACGTCCCGGCTCGCCCCGTCCCGGCGGTTCAACCTTGACGATCTGCGCGCCCAGCCACCCCAATGCCTGGGTCGAGGAGGTCCCCGCCTCGTACTGGGTCAAATCCAGAATCCGAACATCCGACAGCGCCAAGGCCATGTTCCATCCTCCACTCAGTCAATGATGAGCAGAGGCTAGCGGAGTCTCAGGTGTCTACCTTGACCAGCTCGTACTCAACCCATCTGCCATCGATCTGTTCAAGTTCGACCGTGCCGCCTCTGAGCTTCTCGAACTCAATACCAGGCAGGATGTTGCGTCCCTCAGCATGTTCGATGGTGATCTTAACCAGCTCGCCATTGGCGTCGAGTTCCATCAAATCGCCGACACCTACGTCGACGTAGTCCTCGACCAGCTTCTGGGTGAACTGAAGAACAAGTGTGTCTGTATCGGCGAAATAGGTGGCCTTCATGGTCGGAACCTTCTGTCCAGGAACGCGGTCATGACCGTCTCGCCGTCAGGCAACAGTACCACTCTAAGGTAGCGACCGTTCAACTCAGGCACCGTTCCCCATCGTCGAATTCGTCCATCGGACTGCACGGATTCGACAAGAGGATTCGCGATGACCTGTTCAATCCACTCCAGCTCGATCCACTTCCTGTCTTCTGCCAGCCTGGACCTGTTGAAGTGCTCCGTAACCTTCATCCAGAGCCGGACTCCGCACCGACAACCACTCCCAGTTCGGACAGATCGCTCGAACGGTCGCCAAGCACATGCGCCGCTGCCGAGCCAGGAAGCATTGCCGGACGGCCCACTGTCACCGGTGTTCGGCTCATCTTGATTGACGGACCATTAGTCCGCACCCGGCCTCGGCCCTCGTGCTCGCGAGTCACCGACATGCCATTCGTGACGGCACGGTACTCGGTCATGGCCTCCTCGACGGAGCCCACCGGCGACGCTCCGATCCCCTTCGCGGTCAGCTCGGAGACCCACTCGGCGACTGTCTTCGTCGCGAACTCTTCCGGGCTGGGCATGTCTTGCGACTGCTCCGGCTTGGCGCCGGCGAACAGCCAGCCATCGGATGCTTCGTACAGGCGGTGCAGCGGACCCTCGCCGACCGCGTCCTGGCCAGCCGGCTCGTCCCAGTGTTTGCCCTCGTAGCCATGCAGCATGTTCGACTGCAGCGTGCTCGCCGTCCGAGCCAGGGCGGTGAAAACCTGCTGGCCCTGTCCGGTGCGCAGGCGGTGATAGAGCGCCATGCCGACGCCGAATGCCCCGTTGATGCCGGTGCCGTAATCGTTGATTGCGAACGGTTGCAGCGTGGGTTCGGTGTCGCCGTAGCGAGTCATCATGCCACTCGCCGATTGCGCCAACTGCTCCCATCCGGCCCGCTCGGCCCACGGACCGATCTCACCGAATGCGTTCAGTGAGGCGTAAATCACATCGGGATTGATCTGCCGAACCGACTCATAATCGACGCCCAGACCACCGACCTTGCCCAGGCGGTAGTTCTGGACCACGACATCGACATCCGCGGCCAGGTCCAAGAAGACCTCGCGGCCCTCTTCGCGCTTGAGATCGAGCAGCACGGAACGCTTGCCCCGATTGATGTCCTCATGCAGCATGATCCCGTTTTCGCGCGATGGGTTGTCGATCTTGACCACATCGGCGCCATACTCAGCCAGTGTGCGTCCGCAAGTCGGGCCGGCGAGGATGATGCACAGGTCGAGGGCCGTCATCCCCTCCAGCGCCTGCGACAGTCTATTTCCCGGTGCGCGTATCGCCGACGGCGCCGAAGCTGACACTTCAGCGAGGATGTCGCCGCGGTCGGCGTCGAGCGCTTTGCGAGGTCCTCGAATCTCGCCCGGCGTGCCGCCCATTCGGACCTGAATGCCCGGTTGCAGCATCGGCCCCAGTTCAGGGTCGTCGAACTCGACGATGATCTCAGCCTCGCGCGCGTGCGGCTCGTGCAGCCACTCCGACGAGTCGAGACATCGCACGGTCGGGGGACCATTGCCGCCATCGTTGATCAGGTCTTCCCACTCTTGCGCCGTGCGGGTCAGGAAGATGTTGGTCAAATGAGCGCGGGCCGTGTCGGCGAGCGAGAAGTCGTTCATGATCTCCGAGGCCTTCGACCATGGCTCATCCAGCCATTGAGACACACCGGCGGAGACGCAGAACTGGCGGATGAAGTGCGAGTACGCGGCGTGGAAGAAGACCCAGCGCCCATCCGCGCATTCGTACGGTCCAACCCAGGGCACTGGTGGTCGGGGCGCCTCGCGATCGAGGTATCTGAGGCCGCGAATGCCAATCGCCTGATAGAGGCTGTCGTGCAGTGACGCTTCGATTCGCTGTCCGAAGCCGTCGCGCTCGCGGGCGACCAAGGCCATCGCCACTCCAGCGCAGCCGGTGAAGGCGGCATACGAGGAGGCAATCGGCACGGCCGTGTAGACCGGCTTCGGCGCATCTTTCATGAGCGAACCGCTGTAGGTCCCGACCGGCGCTGATACGACCCCTTCCCAGCCGGGCACTGACGCGCGCTCGTCGTCGGAAGAGAATCCTGGCAACGAGAGATAGATCAACCGATCGTTGTTGCTGGTCGACTCCTCTGCGCCCAACCCCAGCCGATCCATGACTCCGGGCCGGAAGTTCTCGACGACCACGTCGGCCGAAGCGATGAGATCCTGCGCCGTTCGGCGACCGTCGGCGGTCTTCAGATCGAGCGAGATCCGCCGCTTGCCGCGATTCCAGACCGCGTTCCCAGGTGTGTCCCACGATGGCCCCGACGGCGGATCGACCCGTATCACGTCCGCCCCATGGTCGGCGAGCATCATCGCCGCCAGCGGTCCGGCCATGTACTGACCGAAATCAATGACACGAAGTCCGTCGAGCGCGCCCATAACCGCCTCCATCGCTTGTGGATCCAGTGCGAGTAGAGGCTAGCGGCTGATGTGTTGGCTCAGCGCCTGGTCATCAGCGCCTGGTCAACGGCAGCATCAATCGCCGCCTGGAAGTCCGCGACCGATCCGTTGTTGTGTAGGACAAGATCGGCCCTGGGTGCTCGTTCTCTCCACGGCGTTGCAGAGGCCATCCGCTGCTCGGCTTCCTCGCGGGTGAAGCCGTTGCGAGCCATCAGCCGATCGATTGCCCGTTCATCCTCGGCGGCGACCAGCCAACCGGCGTCGCAGACTTCCATGTAGGGGCCTTCGAACAGCCGCACCGCTTCAAACACGGCGATC
>VXTH01000094.1:0-1007 GCA_009837565.1 Chloroflexota bacterium
CGAGCCGCTGGAACTCGCCTCACCGGCGAGCGAACTGGTAGAGGATGTCATCCGACGACGGCGTGCCGCCAGCCCGCGCTGCCGGATCGTCTTTCGATACAGCGAATCCAATCAGCGCGTCGTCGGACTCCAGCACATTGGGGTTCAGCGACACCGCCGCGCGGCCCTCCGCATCCCGCTCGAAGATCGGACCCGGCTCGACCGCTCCTGACTCGCGTACCAGCCACAGTTGCCAGGACTCGCCCGCTTCTAGCTCTGGCAGGCCCCAGAACACCAGCGCAAACAGCCGCTGCTCGTAGTGAGGTAACAGCACTCCGGTCACGCCATCCTCGGTCAGGGCAACAGCCTGACCCGAAATGGGATCGTCGGCGCGGAATGCCAGAACGCCGAAAATCGCCCCGATTGCGGCGAGCGCTCCAACGATCAGCCAGACCGCACCACGCCGGGCCGCGCGCAGGGTGCGCCGTGAGCGCACCTTCGGCGGCCGCTCAATCCGGGCCCGTTGAATCAACCGCTGCTCGAGCCGGGCTTCCACGTTGCTCCGATCAATCACCAGGGTCGCGCAGGTGATCGCGGCGACGGCCGTTGGCCACGCCGCGCAACGGCCCCGGAGCGCCGGATCCGATCGCACCGCGCTCTCCACCGAGTCACGCTCCGCCCCCTCGAGCAATCCCAGATAGAACGCCGCGAGCGGCCGTTCGCCGCTGCTCGCTGTCGTCTCAGTCATCTATGGAACCTGCCGTGTCAGATGACCGCTCCGAATGCTGTCGACGACCGCGCCCAGGGCCAGGTTCAGCGATTCGTCATCGGCTCTCAGCCCGTCGAACCAGGCGTCTTCCAGTTGCCGTCCCTGTCCGGCCGGCAGCCGCAGCATGACCCGCTGCAACTCATCGTGATCAAGTTCATCCACGACATCAGGAAGTGCGGGGTCGGGGGGCATGACGAACGGCTGCAGATCCTGCGCCGCCAACGCAGCCGTCACCCCACGCCGACGAACGGCCAGGGCC
>VXTH01000094.1:1017-3480 GCA_009837565.1 Chloroflexota bacterium
GGCCAGATCCCGAACGATCCGCAGAATGTGTACGTCCAGCGCCGCTGATGCCCAGTGTTCGGGCTCCGACCAGATCAGCAGGAACGCTTCTTCAACGATTGCGTCCGCTTGATGGGGCCCGACGATTCTCCGAGCCAGCTCCCTCGCGGTCGCGCCGTAGCTGCGGAATGCGTCGCGCAGTGCGATTTCGTCCCCGTCGACGATCCGCTGGAACAGTTCTCGCGATGCCACAGGCACGGCAATCAGAGTTGTGGGCGAACGTCCACGCGCCCGTAGTCATCCGCCAGTCGCACGATGTCCTCTTCATCGTCGGGCAGTCGCGAGGCGATCTCAAGGATGTCGGCGCCTGATGCTCCGGCGGCCAGTCGATGCAGCATCCCTGCTTTGACCTCCTGGCGCTCGCCTTCCTGCATCGCTATCTCCTGCAACGTGTCGATGCGGGGGCCCAGGGTCAGGACTGCGTGACCGCTGAGCAACATCAGGGTTTCACGCTTACGACGGTGATACTGGAGCGACAGCCGCTGATCCGGCCTGATTCGCAGCGCCTTCACCACGGTGCTGGATGTGCGTCTGAGGATCAGTTCTTCACCCCACGGCTTCGGGATCCGCACCAGCGGTGGTTTGGCCAGGATCGTCGAGGTCCCGGTTTCCTTCGCCACGAGACCTCCTCCGTGCTCTGCCGGTCGCGTCGCTGACTAGAGTGAGGGTATGAGGGCCGGCGGTGTCAACCAACCGCTGCGCGCCAATCTCTGCATAACTGCCTGCTTCGGAGGCCACGGTTGAGCGGTCGGTTGCTGGTATCGGTGTTGGTCCTGGCTGTTGTCTCCGCCGCCGTGGGCGCGGGAGCCGCATTGCTCCTGAGGCCGGGCGACGAACCTGTTCAAACTTCATCCCAGGCGACGGTCGTCGCGACCACCCCGGCGCCCGATGCCTTGGCACAGCCGCAAGCGCGACCCGCCGAGCGGCCGAGCCAGAAGGTCGAGCAGTCCCCAACTTCGTCCGCTCCGGCCGCCGGCACTGCTCCGGACGAGGTTGCGTCGCAGGAGCAGTCAACCACTGCCTCGACCCAACCGAGCGCCGAACAGCATGCCGAATCCCAGGAAGCCGAGGAATCACAGCCAGTTGAACAGACAGCTGCACAACAGGAGCAGCAAGCAAGCGACATCGAGGTCGATCCGCCCCCCGAAGTGCAGCCGCGGTTTGCGATCACGACCACCCCAGCGCGGCTCACCCAGGGCGAAGCTCTGGCGCTAACGGTCGAGAACGAACAGGCTTCCGCCGTGGCTGCGACCATTGGCGGCCGAAGCTGGAATCTGATCGAGACCGCTCCCGGCTTCTGGTGGACCGTGCTCGCGATCCCTCGTGACGCCGACACTGGCACGACGGCGATCGCGGTCGACCTCTACGCCGAAGGCGGCGACTGGTTGCGCTCTGCGTCGGCCTCGGTGGTGGTGTTGGCCAACGCAGCGCCACTGGAGGAAGTCACCCTTGGCGGCACCGGTACGCCGGCCGACCCTGCTGACGTAGCGCGGGACATCGCAGTGCGCTTCAGGGACCACATCTCGGTCAGCGGACCGCCGCGTTGGAACGGCCCCTGGATCCTCCCCGTCGAGGGAGAGGTCACAGGCGTCTTCGGCGCTCGACGCACGTACGACGGCGTTCAGGCCCAGGGCTGGCATCACGGCCACGACATCGCCGCGCAGCACGGCGACCCGATCGTCGCGCCCGCGCCGGGGACGGTCGTCTGGACCGGAGAGGTGATTCTGCACGGCATCGGCGTGATCATCGACCACGGCGCCGGCGTCCACAGCGGCTACTGGCACATGTCCCTGATCGCCGTCCGCGAGGGCATGGAAGTCGCGCCCGGCGACTGGCTCGGCAACATCGGCAACACCGGTCTCTCGACCGGTCCGCATTTGCACTGGGAAGTCATCATTCAGGGAGTCGACGTCGATCCCGTCCAGTGGCTGGGCGAAGACCTACCGCCCCTCCCACCGGTCGCTCCCGAGCCCGAGCAGTCCGCAGATACACTCGACTAATGCCGCAGGCTCTGGCCGTCCAGGATCAGGCGAGCGACTTCGCCTTTGCGCTTGGCGCCCGCTTTCCCGATCTCTCTGCCGCCGACCTGCAGGCCTCTCAGGAGCCGGACGGCGACCTGATCAGGGTCCAATGGGAAGACTGGATCGCGCTCTTCCCCCAGTCCGAAGCCGCGTCCGAGCAACTAACCGTCATGTCCTCGGTGATGCCGCATTTGCGCGGCTTCGTCAGCCCGACAGTGCCGATCTGGGAGGAATCCGATCACGTCGACGACTGGAAGCGTCATTGGCAGGCCGCTCGGCAAACGGAGGGTCGTCCACTGAGGCCTGAGTTGATCGTCGAACAGAATCGGGAACGCCTCGTCCGCGACCAGGCCGGATTCTTCCACGAACTGCACGAGTTTTCGGTCGAACGCGCCCGAGGCTT
>VXTH01000318.1:0-3470 GCA_009837565.1 Chloroflexota bacterium
ACCTCTGCTAGAGTGCACCAGACCCCACCCCACCCCCCCACCCAAAAGCCGGGCCAGGGGTTTTTGCGGGGGGGTTATTTTGGCTATCGGACGCCCGATAATCGGTTGCGTAGCGGGGTCGCAATCGGCGAAGATCACGACGTGGAATATCGACTCCTGGGGCGAACTATGTGCGGGCGGGGCCTGCGCAGGTCCCCAACCAGACCCCGATTGACCTCGGGGAAGCGCGGGGACCAGCTCCACCGCATGGAAAGAGAGGGCGCCATCGGCAAGAGAGACAGCGCACACCCGGTTCGCAGCCGGGGACACGCACCAGGCGAACGGCCACAGGCTCCGTTCGCCCATTCCGCCCAGTGAAAGGGCAGAAAATGATTCAAACTCTTGCGCGAAAGCGCACCAATGCGGTGGCACTGGCGGTACTCGCCGGCCTGGTCGCCGCGATGTTCGTGGCACTGCAGTCCGTCTCGGCGCAGGTGGCTTCTTGTACTGCGGACCCGGGAATCTCTCTCGGTATTGGAGAGACCTGTATCGTCACGCACGAAAGTGCAGACGATTTGGCAGCTTCGACTACAGTCGCAGTGGACCCAAGCGACAACTCCATCGCTACTGCCACCCCGGCCACAGGCAACGCTCACGCCTGCCAAGTCACCAACGCAGGTCTGCCTCCAGGCACGGCTGACCCGACCATCACCATCACCGACACCAAGGGTACCGCCGGTGACACCAGCGACGACACTACTGAGACGGTGACGTACGACGTCACGGTTCTCGGCTTCGGCATCAAGAGCCTCGCCATTAAGGACGACAGTGACAACGTCGTCAGTGCCGGCCCGCAGGTGACAGTCATCGCGACTGTGCATTCTTCGATCGCCACAAGCGTTGTTCGCCTCACGGTTCCGACTACTGGTCTGTCGATTCAGAATCGCGCCACTGATGGCACCCTGGAAGACGGCACAACGCAGCAGCAGACGAGGGCGACAGGTGCTGCGGGAACTCAGATGGTTGAGTTCACGGTCAATACCGCGGGCGCCCCTGCGGGTGAATACACGCTGACCTTCACCGCCGACCAGGATGCCGACTTCGCCACTAAGGACGGAACGTCTGAAGGCAACAAGCAGGAGACGCAGACGCTGACCCTGACTGTCGGCGATCCGGGCATGGGCCTGGCTAGCGCGACCCTGTCGCTCGGCAACAGCGCCAAAGACCTGCCCTTCACCGACGCCAACGAAGCGGTTGCTGAAACCGGTTCGGCCGCAGCCAGCGGCGGCAGCATCAACCTCGTGGTTGAGGTGTTCGACTCGCTCGGCGGCAAGGCCAACAGCAGCGCGGTCAACCAGATCATCGTGATTGCTCCTGGTGGCGACATCTCGAGCTCCCACGCGACTGGGGCGGCCGACGATGCCGACAACGTGACAGCGGGCGGATCTTCCAGCGCAACGCTGAATGAGGTCGACGTTGACACAGCGGACGGCGACAGTAACGCGGCTGGCGACGTTGGTCAGAGGACCGGCATCAAGGTCTCCAAGACTGACGGCAAGCCGGGCACAGTCACGGTCTACGCGATTGTCAGCGGCCCTGGCGGTGCGGCTCGGACCGAGGATGTCACCCTGACCTTCTCCGGCCCTGCTGCTTCGATGAGCATCGCCGACGCAACGGAATCGCTGCTCAGCGTTAACACCATTGGCGACGACCCCGACACCGATGCTGTCGAGACTGACGCCGTCATCAAAGACACCATCAAGCTCCAGGTCAGTGCTGAGGACACCGGTGGCAACAGCACGGATCCGCCAATGGGCGGTGTCTCGATCGTGATCACCGACCCAGATGGCAAGCGCCAGGGGACCTCGGTGATCGGACGCTCGCAGCCCACCAATGGCGCGGATGGCAAGTTCTACATCACCCTGACCGGCGAAGGCAGCGCTTCGAAGCCGCTCACGGCTGGCAACTGGACCCTCACCGCCAAGAGCGGCAAGCTTGAGGCCGAGGCGACGTTCGCCGTCGCGGGTGCCCCAGCTGACGTAGCGGTCTCTGCCAGCCAGATGACCAGCGACACCATCGGTGACGTGATTACCGTTACTGCCAGCGTGACCGACAAGGACGGCAACACCGTCTCCGACGGCACCAAGGTGACCTTCTCGGCATCCGGCAACAACGCCATCCTCGCGGAAATCGGCACCGGGCACAGCGACGTCGGGACCACCACCAAGAACGGTGAGGCTTCGGTCAAGTACGCCGTGGTCGGCGCAGGCACTTCCGTGGTGAGCGCTGTCGCTGGTGACGCGACCGGTGTCGCAGTGGTTATCAGCTCGGCTGGTACCGTCGAAGCGGCTGCGCAGGAAGTCGGTCTCGACTGCCTGAGCTCGCTCACCGGCTTCTCCAGCTACACCTGCAGCATGGGCAGCTCGGCTTCCGAGCTCTTCGGAATGCTCTCCGGCCGTGGCGCCACCGCCATCCACCTGTGGAATGGCAGCATGTGGGTCCGCTACGCGGTCGTTGACGGAGCCGAAATCCCAGGCTCGAGCGACTTCACCGTCGCAGAGGATGACATCCTCTACATCAGCAACTAGCTAGTCAACCGCTAGTGGCTCGTCGCCCCATACACGCAGGGGCGGCGAGCTACCGGCTGATGTACAGCCCCGCAGCGAATGCGGGGCAGGCCTCCTAGAGAGAGGAACCTGAAAATGGAACGATTCGGATTGATGGCCAAAGTCATCGCCGTCGTAATGGGTGTCACCCTCGCTATCGCCGCCCTGGCCTCGGCCTCGGCCCAGCAGTCGCCCCCGCACCGCTTCTACGGACGCGGCGCGACCCCCGTCGACGCCATCGCCGCGCTTGTCGAGCACGACGACCATCACGACACGGTCGGAACCGCGACCGTCGGCGACGACGGCAGCTGGTACATCGACGTCGACAGCCAGTACGCGGATGATGTCGAGGTCACGGTCAACGGCGAGCACGCCGAAGCCGCGATCACCTCAACCGGTGCTGACTCGTCTTCGGTCGTCCTGACCGTCGCCATGATGGAAGACGACTCGATGGAAGACGACTCCATGATGGAGGACGACGAAGATTCCATGATGGAAGATGACGATTCCATGATGGAAGACGACGACTCCATGATGGAAGACGATGACTCCATGATGGAAGACGACGACGAAATGCTCGCAACCGGACCGCCCAGCACGGGCACCGGTGGGCTCGCTGACAACGGGGGAATCTCCGCCGGCCTCATCGGCCTGCTGATCGCCCTCGGCGCCGCAGCCGTCGCAGGCATCGGAGTCCGACGAGTGCGCAACCGAGCGTAACTCGCCGAACCCAGAGCAATCCGCTCTCAAAAGGGGCGGGGGCCAACAGCCCCCGCCCCTTTCGTCTCCGCCGGCTTACGTGGACCCAACATTGCGCCAACGTAACCAGCGTTGCCCCCTAACCGATTATCAGCTAGCCAGCGTCGGACGATCCCTACACTATGG
>VXTH01000334.1:0-3461 GCA_009837565.1 Chloroflexota bacterium
CGGAAACCCGCCGGGCAACCGCTCCGTCTGGCCGCAGGCTGTGCCCCACAACACCTACCCCACCGCCGGCGACGACAACTGGATCATGATCACCTGCACCTCGGACGCCGAATGGGAGGCGTTCTGCGAGGTCAGCGATCATCCCCACTGGCGCACCGACCGACGCTTCGCCACTCTGCCCGCTCGTCTCCGCCACGAGGACGAACTCGATGAACAGATCGGCTCCTGGACCGCCGGACAAGACGGACGAGCCCTGATGCAGCGACTGCAAGCCGCCGACGTTCCTGCCGGCGTCGTCCAGAACGGCGTCGCCCTCGTCGTCAACGATCCACAGATGAAGGCCCGGGAATGGACGGTCACCCGAGATCACCCCGTCATCGGCGAGCACTTGACCGACGGCCTGCAGATCCACTTCTCCCGCACGCCTGCCCATCGCGACCGACCCGGACCGCCGCTCGGAGAAGCCAACCAGTACGTGTTTAGCGAGTTGCTCGGACTCAGCGACGAACGCATCGCCGAGCTGCAGATGAACGGCGCAATGGGTTAGCCATGGGAGCGCTCGATGGCGTCCGGGTGCTTGATTGCTCCGACCCCCGGGGGCACTTCGCCGGCAAGCTCCTCGCCGGACTCGGCGCAGACGTCATCAAGATTGAGCCGCCCGGCGGGGATCCTGGCCGTTCCTACGGACCCTTCCTGGACGACCAACCGGGGCCCGAGCGCAGCCTCTACTGGTGGCACTACGCCGCCGGCAAGCGATCCCTCGCGCTCGACCTGCACAGCGCCGACGGGCTCGAACTCTTCCTCCAACTCACCGCTGACGCCGACATCGTCCTCGAGACCTGCCAACCAGGACGCGACCGCCCATTCGATCCACTCGCCCTCTCCGAGTACCGCTCCAAACTCATCGTCATCAGTCTCACCCCGTTCGGACAGACCGGACCGTGGCGTGACTACGCCTGGTCCGACGCCGTCGGCCTCGCCCTCGGCGGGCCGATGGGCAGCTGCGGTTATGACAACCTGCCCGGGACGCCTCCGATCCGCCCGACCGAGCATCACGCCGGGCACATCGCCGGCTACTTTGCTGCGACCGCCGCCTGCACCGCCCTCTACGAACGACAGGAAAGCGGACTCGGACAACACATCGACATTGGTATGCACGAGTGCATGGGCTTCACGATCGAATCCTCCGCCCCCTGGGCGCTGTACGAGCAACATCCGCTCATCCGCCAGGCCGGACGCCACGCCGGACCGCAGCCCACCGAACCCTGGCAATACCCGACCGCCGACGGACGACTGATCAACATCTTCGGCATGCCCCGCTCCGAGGCCAGCTGGCTCGCCCTCGTCGCCTTCATCCAGGAGCACGGCATGGGCGGAAACCTGTCCGACTACGAGCTGCTCGACGGACGCAAGCGCCAGCTGGGTCTCCAGCAGCCGTCCGTTGCCACAATGCTGGACGACATTGCCGACTTCATCGCCGCGCATGAGGCCGAAGAGATATACGCTGGCGCACAGGCCGCCGGAGGTGCCTGGAGCATTATCCGCACCCCGGACGAATGCCTCGCCGACGAACACTGGCACGCCCGAGGCTTTTTCGTCGACGTCGAACACGAGGAACGCGACCTGACCGTGACCTTCCCCGGAGCGCCCTACATCTTGAGCGAAACGCCCTGGACGCACGGCCGCCGCGCGCCGCTGCTTGGCGAGCACACCCGTGAGATCCTCTGCGGACAGCTCGGTCTGAGCGACGAAGAGCTCGGCGCGCTGATCGCCGCGGGAGTCGCGCAATGAGCAACCAACCGGCGCGCCGTCGCCGACGCCGCCGTCCGGCCCGACCCACCGGACAATCGGGAGAGTCCGAGGTCGGCCACCGGACCGACGCCGAGCCTACGACCGAACCGGCAGAGCGCGGACGCGGCGGCGGACGCCGCTCGGGTGGCGCCTCCGAGCAACCCCAGCGACGCAGCACGATCTTCGGTATGCCGCGCATGACCGTCGCCCTGCTCGGCGGCCTCCTGGTGGCCATGATCGCCGTCTTCGCGATGCAGCTGATCTTCCCGCCCGACGACGTCATCGATGTCCAGGGCGTCCAGGTGTATCCCGACCAGGGCCGGCGCCACCTGGATGAGGGCGAGACCTTCGATGCCTACAACTCCTCCCCGCCGACCTCCGGACCGCAACAAGCTGAGTCCCCGCCCGCAGACGTCTATTTGCCCGACGACGACTTCATCCCCGCGCCGGCCGAGATGCTTCCCCTGCTGGAACGCGGCGGCATCGTGATCTACTACGATCCCGATTCCTACGCCGACGCTGACGATCCGAGCGGACTGCTGGGCGCGATGGTCAGCCTGCGCCAGTTCCGCGAGCGCCTGGCCGTCGTGCCGATCGCGGGACTGGCCGACCAGCACCAGGGAGCAACAATCGTCGCCGTCGCCTGGCGAACCCTGTTGCCTATCGCCCAGTGGGACGCCGACGGCAACGAGCAGCTCACCGCCTTCATGCAGAACGCTCCCGAGGGCTACTACGATCGCTACCGCCTCGAGCGCGGCGATTCCGCGATCTCGGCGGGAACATCCTCAGAATGAGCCCCGCCATCTCCCGACCCCTGGTCGGCTTGCTGCTTGCTGGCGCTGCCTTGGCACTCATTGCCTGTGGCGGAGGCTCCGGTGCGACCGGGTCGTGGGTCGACATCCGCGACCGCCCCGAACTTGAGATCTACGACAACGAACACACGACCGGACAACAGATCCACCTCGTCGCCGGTCAAAGCGCCGACTACACCGTCATCCCTCCCTACGCGGAAGAGCACTCTCCAATCCCGCAGCCCTGTGGCGCGTATGGAGCGACGCCCACGTTCGAGATGGTGGTTCACGCCATGGAGCATGGCGCCGTGGCGATCTGGTACGCGCCCGACCGGCTTGGCGCAGATGGAGTTGAAGAACTGACGGCGATTACGGCGAAGCACTTCGAGGACGGCCACTACGTCATTCAGGCGCCCTATGGCGGCCTCGACTCCCCCGTCATGCTCATCGCCTGGGGCGTCCGACTCCCGCTGGAAGATGTCGAGGAGCGCGCAATCGATCAGTTCTTCGACGAGTTCCACGACGACGCTCCCGAACCGCTCGCCGCCGGCGGCTGCCCCACAGCGCGCTAGCTACCTGCGCCTACAATCTCAACCGTGACCAAAACCCACCCACTCGACCCGATATTCTTCCCCCGCGGCGTCGCCGTCGTCGGAGCCTCGCGTGGAAATGCCGGAAATCGTGGACCGGGCGGATGGCTGCAGTCGCTCAAGGACGCCGGCCAACCCAACATCTATCCCGTCAATCCCCGCGCCGACGAAATCGAGGATCTCCCCGCTTACGCCCGCCTCACCGCCATTCCCGGGCCGGTCGCCCACGTGATCAGCGCCATTCCCGCGGCCTACGTCCTCGACATGCTCGATGACGCCTCTGCCAAGG
>VXTH01000363.1:0-3461 GCA_009837565.1 Chloroflexota bacterium
TGAGATGACCGCGCAAGCCGTAGATCGCGGCGAATCGGTTCGACTCCAGAGAGCCGTGAACAAGCTGAAACTCGTCGCGCGGAGAGGTCACGCCCGACGCCATGATGCTCAGGCCATGTTGGTCGGACCAGAAATACGGCACCGGCGCAAACGCTTCGAGTGCTTCGCCACGGCTCTCGAGCAACAGGTTGCGGGCCGCTGCCATCCCCTGCTCAACGGCATTGGTCCAATGCTCAATCCGCATGGTGCGCTGCGGTTGGTCGTAGCGAAAGTGCGTGAACAACACGTTCGGCCACCGAGCGACATCGCCCGCCGCATAGATCATCGGCGCCGCTCGGCAGAACTGGTCACAGACCACGCCGTCGCTGATCGTCAGCCCTGACCCCTCCAGCCACTCGACATTCGGTCGCACCCCGACGCCGACGACAATCGTGTCGGCCGCGATCCGCGAACCGTCTTCCAGCTCGACGGCCTCTACGCGGACCGAACCGACAAGATCTGTCACCTTCAAGCTCATGTGCAAACTCACACCGGCTTCCAGGTGCAAGTTGGCGGCCCAATCGGCGAGCTCTTCTCCAAGCGGTCCGACCATCGGCGCGGGCAGGGCCTCGACCATGGCGACATCCAGCCCGCGCGCTCTGGCAGACGACGCGACTTCCGCTCCAATGAACCCGCCGCCGATCACGACCAGCTTGCCGCCGGCCTCCAGATCGTCACGTATGCGAAGCGCGTCTGCCTGGCTTCTCAATGCGTGGACTCCAGCAAGGTCCTGTCCAAAAGGCAGCCGGATCGCTCTCGCGCCACTGGCGATGATCAGACCGTCAAACTCGACTGATTGACCATCGTGCAGACTGACCAGCCGCTGCCCGACATCGAGCCCCGTCGCTGCTCGACCGCCAAGAAACTCAAGCTGCAACTGCGTGAGTTCGTCCTCCGAGCGGAGGGGCAGCCGCTCAGTATCCCATTCTCCCGTCAGCAGTTGTTTGGACAGCGGCGGCCGATCGTACGGTGGCTGCGGCTCCTCACCGATCAACGTGATCCGACCCTCGAATCCGTCGTCGCGCAGCGCTTCGGCTGCGTTCAACCCGGCGAGGGATGCTCCAACGATGACGACGCGTTCCATGCGCCGATCCTATCCGCCAGCACTCGAATCTTGTTTGTGAAATCCTTCGCTATGATGCTCATCAATACCAAGTCACGGCACCCGACCAAACGACTGGAGAATGACATGGGCAAGTTGGACGGCAAGGTCGCAATCGTCACGGGCGCAAGCCGCGGCATCGGCGCTGCAATCGCCGAGTGTTTCGCGGCCGAGGGAGCAAAGGTCATCGCGACGGCGCGTACGGTCCAGGAGGGCACGCACCCGCTGCCCGGTTCGCTCGAGATGACAATCAAGAACATTCGCGACGCGGGCGGCGAGGCCACTGCGGTCGCCGGCAACGTCTCCGAGTACGAAGAGTGCGCCGGCATCGTGCAGTCATGCATCGACACCTACGGCCAGCCTGACGTGCTGGTCAACAACGCCGCGCTCACGTATTTCATCCCGGTCAAGGACTTTCCCGTCCGCCGTTGGCTGCGTTCGACTGCCGTCAACTTCCACGGCCCGTTCTACATGAGCCAACTCTGTCTCAACGAAGGCGGCATGATCGAACGCAGCTCGGGCGCCATCGTCAACGTTTCGTCCGCTGCGGCCATCGGCCCCGGCCGCGGCCCGTACGAGGGCGACGGCGGCGGCGGGACGCTCTACGGCGCCGAGAAGGCGGCGCTTGAGCGATTCACCCAGGGTCTGGCGTCCGAGGTCCACCAGCATGGCATCTCGGTCACCTGCTACAGCCCGTCACAAATTGTGCCGACTCCAGGCGTCGTCCATCACCGGCTGATGGAAGGCCGTGACCCGAACGACAGTGAATCGGTTGAGATCATGGCGCAAGCCGCCCTGTTGCTTGCCACCGAGCCGCTGGACAAGGTCTCTGGACGCGTCACCTACTCTCAGGAAATTCTCAAAGAGTTTGGCTGGGACATGGGCGGCAAGGAGCCAGCCGGCACTGGCGTCACCTCACCGGGTTCGGGCTACTCTCAGATCTAAACACCGCCAGTTCATCCTTACTGCCTCAGGCGGTCTAGTAGGGCACTGCCGTGGCCTCCGCCGATGTCGAACGTGTAGAGCGCTGGTTCCGGGACGGCGACCTGCTGCATCCGTTTGAGGGCGACGCCCCGCCGTCGACGGTCGACCTCGCCCGCGCAATCGCATCGATTGGCGGCGTGCCGCTATCGGATCAGGACACCAGAGCCGCTGAACTCGCTGAGCGAATCGGTCGTGACCGGCCCCTGCTCTTCGTCCTGGTCGACGGACTCGGCTGTGTCTTCGACGAGTTGGCCGCGCCGGGGGGCCTGCTTGCGGGCGCCGAAGGTATCCAGTTGCGTTCCGTGTTTCCTTCGACCACGGCCGCGGCGCTGACCACGCTGGCCACGGGCGCATGGCCGTGCCAACACGGAGTCCCGGCCTGGTACACGCACCTGCACCACAACGACCTGACTGCCACCATCCTCCCCTTCGTCGAGCGCGACTCCGAGCGCAAGCTTCAGGAGTTCGGGATCCGGCCAAGCGAGGCGTTCGCCTATCCCTCACTGATGGCTTCGATGCAGGGTCGTCTGCGCACCTACCACCCGCGCGCGATCTCCAACAGCGAATTCACGACCTATCTGCGCGGGTCTGCTCCGACCGACCCATATGACAGCTTGCGCGACGCGGCCGCAAGCGTGGTCTCTCGGATCGTGGAGCAGGACGAACCCGGCATTCACTACCTGTACTTGCCAATGGTCGACTCCGCCTCACATCGAGATGGACCTCACGCATCTGGCACGCTGCGAGCCCTGGAAAAGGTCGACCGCGCGCTCGGAGCGATCTCCGAGCAGCTGGACGGACGCGCGCGCATCGCGATTAGCGCCGACCATGGCGAACTGCATGTCTCGGCCGCCGAAAAGTCGCTGTTCCTCCCCGACGACGAAATCATCTACGAACTGCATACGCCGCCCCATGGCGAGCCGCGCGTGCCAATGTTCTGCGTCCGATCCGGACGGGAGGACGCATTTGCCGGACAGTTCCGTGAGCGCTGGGGCCGCGACTGGGCGTTGCTGACGCTGGAAGAGGCAGAACAACTGCGGCTCTTCGGACCCACCCCGCTGAGCAGCTTGGCGGCCGAACGGATCGGCAGCCATATCGCCGTCTCAGCGAATCGCAATATCCTGGTCTACGGCGAGGCCGGCAACCGGGTCTCGGCGTTGAACGGCTATCACGCGGGGCTGCGCTCGGAGGAGATGGAAATCCCTCTCCTCCTCGCGTGACGAATCAGGGCGTGACCCGCACGTAGCTCTAGTCGTCGAACTCCATGATCGCGCGACCAAAGATCTCGCCCTGCTCGAGCGCCGCCGTCGCTTCGTTGATCTGACCGATCTTGAAA
>VXTH01000349.1:0-3448 GCA_009837565.1 Chloroflexota bacterium
TTGTCACGGAACAACCAATCAGCGCCGCGACTTCCATCGGCACCTGGTCGGGAATCGGGAAGCAGGCTTGCTGGGCGGTGACGACATGTTCGCCGAACACGCCGAGCTTGCCCATCTGATAAATCTCGCGCCCGGAGTCGTCGTGCAGCCGCACCGTACCGTCGAGCAGCCGCGAGCCGGTCGCCTGGTGCAGATCACAGAGCTGGGGCTGTCCGCGGCGGCAGGTCGGGCACTGCCCGCAGGGCGTGACGAACGACAGGATGCAGCGGTCGCCAGGCTTGAGACTGGTCACACCCGGTCCGACTTCTTCAACCGTGCCAGCACCCTCATGCCCCAGCACCGACGGCAAGGGGAACGCCGCCGTGCCTTCCATGATGTGGTGATCGGAGGCGCAAATTCCGGCTGCCCCCATCCTCACCCGCACTTCGCCGTATTGCGGCTCGTCCTGGACCAAATCCTTGACCAACAACGGAGTATTCGGAGCCTCAAGTACGGCAGCGCGCATCGCAGTCCCTCCCAGGGTTTGAAGTTCGGCCAAGGGTAACGTAGACGGGCGGGCCTCAGACGACCGAAATCGGATGCGGCAGCGGCTGATTGAACAGGTACCCCTTCTCGTTGAAGGGCACCGAGTCGGGCTGCGTATTCCCCTCGACATCTATTGCTCGAGTCCTGATCGTGTGTTCGCCAACCGAGGCATTCCACTCGAATGCGAACTGAACCCAACCGTAGTCGACCTGCCGACTCGCGAGCCGAGCACGATGCCAGGTTGCCCCGCCGTCTTCGCTCCACTCCACCGAAGCAATCTCGCCATACGGCGAGTGCGCATAGCCCTCCAGTTGATGCGGATTGGCTGTCAGCTGAGCGGGCCACGGCAGTGCCAGGGCGCTTTTGATCGACTGAAGCGTCACGACACGGCCGTCGGCTTCGCCTTCGGGCTCGTACTCATCACCGATCAACACATAGGAGGTCGTGTTGTTGCGAGTCCACTGTGGCTCAGCAGAAACGACGATTCGTCCCAACCACTTGATCTGCCACGAGCCCACCCATCCCGGCACGATCGCCCGTAGGGGGAATCCATGGTCCCTCGGCAGCGCCTCGCCGTTCATTCGATGGACCAGCAGGGTGTCGGGATGCATGGCCTTCTCGATCGGCATCACGCGGCGGAATCCCCCTTCCGGAGACTCTGGATCGAGCCCGATGAGCAAGACGCTGACGGCATCGTCGGTCACGCCGGCGAGCGTCAGCACATCCGCTAGAGAGACTCCCGTCCACTCGGCATTGCCGATCGCCCCACGTCCCCACTGGGTGCCGCTGGCGGCGCGGCCCTGCAGCAAGTCAAACATCACCCGATGGTTGCCGGCGCACTCCAGGTAGGAGGTCATCCTGCGCTGGGGCAACCGGAGGATGTCATCGAATTGCAACACCATTGGACCACCAACGGCGTCGCCCTCGACCGACAGGGACCAGCGCTCAATGTCCAGGTCCACGCTGCGCGAGTTGTTGCGTACAAAGAACTGTTCGTTGGAAGTAATCGAACCAGTCTGCAACTCCAGGCGAGCTTCCAGTCCTGCCTGGCCATGATCGATGAACGGCGTCGGATCCTTGAAGACCAACGGAGGTTCGACGGAAGCAACAGAGTGGTCGGGCGGCGCCGACCACTCAGGGATCTCATCGCCGCAGGCCGCCAGCACAGCGGCCGCCCCGCCGGCCAACAGCAGGCTCAGAAACCGACGCCGACTGAGCCCGCGACTGCTGGCCCAACGCCACAGCGGATCATCGGCTCCAGGTCTCGTCTGTTGAGGCACGAACTCCACCTCTACCTGGCCTGTTGACCGTCAGCATATGAAGCACGACTCGCTAGCCTGACTCGCGACCACCAGATGTGACAGGAACAGACCATGTCCATGCAACGAGCCGACTTCGAAGCGATCACGCGAGCCGCAGGCGTCGAGCCGACCGACTCCGACATCCGCTTCGTCGGCGACGGCGACCCGATCTATCCGTCGCCGCTGCGTCTGGCCGCAGGGATGGCGTCAATCCTGGGCAACATTGCCGGCCTCGTTGACGACATCCGACACAAACAGACGGGCCAACTCCAGTCGGCCGAAATCAACATGGGACAGGCCGCAGTCGGCATCTCCTCGATGTGGGTGCTGAAGATCGACGGCCAGAACGCGTTGGAGTCGATGCCCGACTCCATGGCGCCCGGACAGGGAATCTTCCCGACCCGCGACGGTCGCTATCTGTACCTGTTGAGCGGATTTCCGCACATCGCCGAGCGCACACTGGAAGTCCTCAACTGCTCGTACGACAACATTGGTGAGTATGTGGCCGTGCACGATGGGGACGACATGGAAGCCCGGCTCAATGCGGCGCAACTTCCCGGTGTCGTCGTCAAGTCGCCGGAGGAGTGGAACGCTCACCCGCAGGGCAAGCTGCTGGCCGATTCTCCTGCCGTGATCATCGAGCGGATCGGCGACGCGCCAGCGAAACCAATCCCGGGCGGCGAGCTGCCGCTCAGCGGCGTCCGGGTGATCGACAACACCAAGGTGCTGGCCGGGCCGACCATCTCGCGCACGCTGGCGGCGCTCGGCGCGGATGTGCTGCACATTGGCGCGCCCGATGTCGCCGACATACAGGCGGCGCAAGCCGATACCGGACATGGCAAACGCCGGGCCCACGTTGATTTCGACACGGTAGAGGGGCGCGACGCCCTCTGGGATTTGCTCGAGGACGCCGACATCTTCAGCCAGTCGTATCGCGCCAAGTCGCTGGCTCGACGAGGCCTCAGCCCCGAAGCCCTGGCCGAGCGTTGCCCCGGGATCATCTACATCTCCGAGAACGCCTACGGACAGTTCGGTCCCTGGCAGGAGAAGCGAGGCTTCGACGGCAACGTGCAGGCGGCGTCGGGCATTCATCATGTCCAGCAGAAGGACATGACCAGCATGATGGGCGTCGGCCCGGCCATCGCGCTCAACGACTACGGCACCGGCTACTGGGGAGCCTACGGGGCGCTCGAAGCGCTGCGAAGACGTTCCATCGAGGGAGGCAGCTGGCACGTCAGGGTCGCCCTGGGCCAGACGGCATCCTGGTTCCTCCGACTGGGAACGCCCCACCAGATATCGGACGCCGATCCCGACGAGGGCTGGCGTCTCGCCGACAAGTACAGCGAAGATGTCGAGTCGGACTACGGGACGCTGACGAGGCTGAGTTTTCCGATCCAGTTCAGCGACATCAATCCGAGATGGGGTCGGACGGTGAAGCCTGGGTCGCACGAGGCGGTGTGGTTGTAACCAACACCTTCGTCATTGCCGCGCTTGCCGCGGCAATCTCGCTGCATGCGGCAGGGGGCATCCGCGCTCAGTTCAGCGAGATACCCGCGACGAGCGCGGGTATGACGAGACTTGTCGGAGGAGTGCTTTGCATTACCGCATCGCGACTTCCGGGT
>VXTH01000125.1:0-3437 GCA_009837565.1 Chloroflexota bacterium
GCGGTCGAGGATATCCCCGCCGCCGCGCAGCGGGTGGGCGTCGACTGGACCTGGCAGACGTTCCCCGAGTTCATGCAGTTCCTGCAGGACAAGCCCAAGGGGATCAACTACGGCGGCTACGTGGGCCACACGGCGCTGCGCACGTATGTGATGCGTGATCGCGCGTTCACCGACCCGGCCTCGGACGAGGAGATTGGCCAGATGGCCGAGATCCTCAAGGAGGGCGTGCAGGCCGGCGGCATGGGTCTGTCGACGACGCGCTCGCCGGCGCACAAGACGCGTGAGGGCGCGCCGGTGCCGTCGCGGCTGGCGAGCTGGGACGAAGTGCGCCAGTTGGTGATGGCGCTCAGCGAGATCAATCGCGGTGTGGTGGAGATCAGCGGCGAACCGACCATGGGCCAGGACCCCGACGATCCGAACCACTACGAGCGGCGCTTCCGCGACCTGGCGATTGAGTCGGGCCGGCCGATGTTCTTCCCGGCGCTCCACAGCCGCCGGGCCGAGCCCGGTACCTGGAAGCGGTTCTTCGACCGGGCGCAGGAGGCAGCGGGCGAGGGCGGCCGGATGTTCGGTCAGGCGCACTCACGCGAGCTCTGCACCAACTGGTCGTGGCGCACCGAAATGCCGTTCGACCGGCTGTCGATGTGGCGCGACATCCGCAAGCTGCCGTTGGACGAGCAGATGACGCTGCTGCAGGACCCGGATGTCGTGGAGCAACTCGTACACATCGCCAACACCGAGGAAGAGGACTTCTCCCGGGTGATGCCGGCGCAGGCGCGCAAGCCATCCGACTGGGACTGGGTGTTCATCCTCGATCACGTCGACGGCACCCCGAACCGTCGCCTGGGCGAGGTCGCTCGTGAGCGCGAGGAAGACCCGGTCAAGACGATGATCGACGTTGGCGTCGAGCAAGCGCTGGACACGCTGTACATGGTGCCGCTAGCCAACGAGAACCAGGACACGGTGCTCGAGATCATGCGCGAGCCGCGTTCGCTAGTGACGTTCTCGGATGGCGGCGCGCATGTGTCGCAGATCATGGACTCGTCCCTGCAGACGCATGTGCTCTCGCACTGGGTGCGCAACTCGGGCGAGGTTACGCTCGAGCAGGGCGTCAAGTACCTGACCTGGGACATGGCGACAGCCTGGGAGCTGCCCGACCGCGGTCTGCTGCGTCGCGGCTACAAGGCCGACATGATTCTGTTCGACCTCGACACGGTCGGTCCCGAGCGCCCCACTGTCGAGCACGATTTGCCTGCCGGTCAGCGCCGCCTGGTGCAGAAGGCCCGGGGCTACCACATGTCGATCGTCAACGGCGGCATCACGATGCGCGACGGCGAACCGACCGGTGTGACGACGGGTCAGGTGTTGACCTCGGTCTAAGGCATCGTGCGGATACCGAAGTTCGGCATCAACCGGCAGGACGCCGAGTCTCCTGCGCGGTTTGCGGTCGACGTTGCGCGGCTTGAGTCTCTGGGCTGGGATTGTGCCTGGCTGCCGGACTCGCAGCTTCGGCGGCGCGATACCTATGTGTTGCTCGCGGCAGCGGCGCAGGCGACGGAATCGATCCAACTGGGCACGTTGCTGGTCAATCCGATCACCCGGCATCCGTCGGTGACGGCGTCGTCGATTGCGACAATTGACGAGCTCGCGCCCGGTCGGGTCGCGCTTGGATTTGGCGCCGGCGACACGGCGGTTCGGCTGAGCGGGCTGCGACCGGCGCGTGTGGCCGAGATGGAGGACGCGATGGTCTTGATGCGTCGATTGCTCGCGGGCGAGGAAGTGGAAGTCGGGGCTGAGCGACCATCGTATCTGCCGTTTCATCGACCGGTGCCGGTCTGGTTGACGGCTGGTGGTCCTCGCACGCTGGAGATGGGCGGTCGCGTCGCCGACGGCGTCTTCATGCGGGTCGGAACCCATCGAGCGACGATTGCCGACACCGTTTCGAAGATTCGGCGGGGAGCGGAGGATGCCGGACGAGATCCGCTTTCGATCCCGCTCGGGATCATTTTCCACACGGTGTTGGTCGACGATCCTGAGGACGCGCTCACGATGGCCAAGGCGATGGCGGCGGGGTACTACGAGTACTCGCCGATGCTGTTCGAGCCGTCGGGGCTGACATGGGACGGTCCGGATCCAGAGGCGTTGAAGCATGAATCGGGCGTCTGGCCGGACTTTCATCACGATCCCGACCTGCTCAAGGCGGGGCGAGCGGTCGATTTCTTGAGCGAGGCTCACGTCGATGCGTTCTCTCTGCGGGGCACAGCGGACGATGTCACGGGGCAAATCGTAGGTGTGCTGACCGAAGCGGCGTCATATGGGATCGAGTTTGAGCACGTGGTGCTGCATCCGATTCCGAATCCGCCAGCTCCGGACGATGCGGAGGATGGTTACACGGTTCGCGTCGCCCGTGAGATTCTGCCCAACGTGAGAGAGCGGTTAGCCTCGACTTCCTGAGCGAAGGATGATGCGGAACAGGAGTTGGACATGACCGATCTGAGCAATGTGAAGGCTCTGGCCTGGGATATCGGCGGGACGATCTTCGACTGGCATCACACGATCAAGGGAGAGGTCTCGGCGATCGCCGAGGCGCAGGGCGCCGAGCTTGATGTGGCGGCGTTCACGAACATGTGGCGCTTCACGATGTTCAAGCGGCTGCAACTGGTGCGTCGTGGTGACCTGCCCTGGCTCAACGCCGACCAACTGCATCGCCGCGTGCTGGATGAGGTGATGGCGGCGTATCCGCAGCTGAAGCTCGACCCGAGCGAGCGCGACGAGTTGAACCAGGTGTGGCACCGGATGAACGCCTGGCCGGGCTCGGCGGAGTGCCTGGAGGCGCTGCGCTCGCGCTACAAGGTGACGGTGCTGACCGTGATGTCCTGGGCGATCGCCGTCGATTGCAGCAAGCACAACGGGATCAGCTGGGACGGCATCCTGAGCTGCGAGTTCCTCGGCCACTACAAGCCCGAGCCCGAGGCATACCACGCTTCAGCGAGGTACCTCGGACTGGATATCTCCGAGGTGATGATGTGCGCGGCGCACAAGGGCGACCTGCAGGCGGCCGCTCGCGCCGGGATGCCGACGGCCTATGTGCCGGTCGCGACCGAGCGCGGCGAGGGCAACGATCCCGACATGTCGCCCGACCCGTCGTTCACGGTCAACGCGACGGACTTCGCCGACCTGTCGCGCCAGTTGCTTGCCTGACCAGAAGGTTCAGGCGAGGCCGCCGCCGTCGACGATAAACTCGGCTCCCGTGCTGAAGCTGGATTCATCGCTGGCCAGATAGAGGGCGAGGTAGGCGACCTCGGAGGGATCGGCGGCTCGTCGGAGCGGGGTGTTTCTGAGGAATCGATCGCTGTCGGCTTCGAAGCCGGGGACCTGGTGGAGCATCATCGTGTCGATTGGGCCGGGATGAATGCTGTTGACGCGGATGTTGTAGC
>VXTH01000227.1:0-3437 GCA_009837565.1 Chloroflexota bacterium
GCGCGAGTGGAGTCGGGAGGCGAAATCATTGCCGTCACCGACGAACAGATTCTGGCGGCTTATCGGCTCCTCGCCGATACAGAAGGCGTGTTTTGCGAACCGGCATCTGCTGCTTCGGTGGCGGGGCTACTGGCCCGAACGGGCGAGGGCTCGCTTGTCGGGCAGCGAGTGGTCTGCACGATTACCGGGCATGGGCTCAAGGACCCTGAGCGTGCGGTGGAGTCGATATCGGCCGATCTGATCGAGATCGACTCGAGCTACGACGATGCGGCCGCAGCGATCGTGGAGGGGCTGTGATGAACAGTCGCGTCGATCGTGACAGAGCTGAGGCCGCCGTGCGCGAATTGCTTGAAGCGCTGGGAGAGGACCCTCATCGCGAGGGGCTGCTCGACACTCCCCGACGTGTGGTCGCCGCGTTTGAAGAGACGCTTGGCGGACGAGACGTCAACATTCCTGAAGTGCTCGCGGTTGGGTTCGAAGAGGGCCACGACGAGATGGTCATCCTCCGCGACGTTCCCTTCTTTTCGATGTGCGAGCATCACCTGATGCCGTTCCATGGCATCGCCCACGTGGGATATGTGCCCAACGGTCGGGTCGTCGGTCTCTCCAAGCTGGCCCGGCTGGTCGACGCGATTGCGCGGCGGCCGCAATTGCAGGAACGGTTGACCGCCCAGATCGCCGACATGCTGATGAAGACTCTGCAGCCGCAAGGCGCGGCAGTCGCAGTCGAGGCAGAACACCTCTGTATGCAAATGCGAGGAATCAAGAAGCCCGGCTCTAGAATGCTGACCTCGGCGATGCGCGGCAGTTTCCTCGAGCAGCAGGAGACGCGGGCTGAATTCCTTTCGCTAGTGGGGACGCAGCGGCTGTGAGCGTCACGGTTGTGAGTGGCGGGTTTGCCGATCTGGCCGATCGCTGGAGCGAGTTGTGCCGTGCCACTGGCGCGATGCCGTTCTCGACGCCGCAGTTCGGCGAAGCGTGGTGGTCGGTGTTCGGTGAATCAACTGAGGCAGAGCTCGAACTGCTGGGCTTGGAAAACGGCACCGGTGATCTCGTCGCGCTGGCGCCGCTGAAGCGAGGCGGTGCCCACTGGTCGTTCGCTGGTGATCATGAAGTGTCGGACTACCTCGGTCCGGTGGCGAAGGCCGGACGAGAGCCGCAACTGGTCTCCGCAGTTCTGGATCGGCTGGAATCGGCCGACGCTCGGTCGGCCGAGTTTCGCGGGATAGAACCCGGCACTGATTGGGTGCAAGCGTTCACTGCCGCTGCTGAACGGGGCTGGACTGTTGATGTCGCCGAGGAGGCCGTCTGCCCCACGATCAAACTGCGAGGCGGCTGGGACGACTACCTCGCCTCGCTCCGGTCTCGCGATCGCCGCGAAGTTCGACGCAAGCTACGGCCGCTCAGGCAACTTCGAGGCGCTGTGAGCTTCGAGGCGGTGGAGACGCCAGCAGGCGTACAGCAGCGGATGCCTGAGTTCATTGACATGATGGCCGAGTCCCGCGGAGACAAGGCGGTCTTCTTGACCGATGAGATGCGCGTCTTCTTCGAACGACTCAGCACGTCCCTGTCGGAAGCCGGTTGGCTGCGGCTTTATGTGATGTCGGTATCAGGCGAGGCAGCAG
Source organism: Chloroflexota bacterium (assembly GCA_009837565.1). GTDB lineage: Bacteria > Chloroflexota > Dehalococcoidia > Bin125 > Bin125 > Bin125. Next base: position 1,626 of record VXTH01000227.1, read on the forward strand.
CAATGGTGTTGTGCTTCGTCGCGCGCAATCAGCTGCTGCTGTACAACAGTGGCTATGCCCCCAAATTCCGGGACCTGTCCGCAGGGTTGGCCTCCAAAGTGCTCTGCATCCGCGACGCTGTGGAGCGGGGTATGTCGAGCGTGAACTTCCTGCGCGGAGACGAACCGTACAAATACGAGCTGGGCGGCAACGACGCCGTCGTGCGACTGTTGCGGCTTCGGCGTGAGGGAGCAGCGTAGTGCAACCCCGCCGGCGGCTGGCCGTGATCTCCACGCATACCTCTCCCTTGGCACGCGCTGGCACCACCAAGGCTGGCGGAATGAATGTCTACGTCTCCGACCTGACGCGGCATCTGGCTGAAGCTGGCTGGGACGTAGATGTCTACACGCGCCGCGATCGAGTCGACGCACCCGATGTAGAAGACCTTGGTCAGGGAGTCCGGCTATTCCACGTAGACGCCGGACCTCCGATCTCATTGCCTCCCATTGAGATCGCGGCGCACGTATCGGACTTCACCGCCGGCGTCCAGAAGCTCGCAGTTCACACCGAGCCATATGATCTGATTCACTCCCATTACTGGGTCGCCGGCCTGAGCGGTATTGAACTGTCGCGGCAGTGGCAGGTGCCTCATGCCGTGATGTTCCACACGCTGGGCGCGCTGAAAGAGGTGTTTCAGCAGCCCGAGCCTCCCTTCCGCATCGCGGGAGAGCGCCGGGTCGTCGCCTGCGCAGACGCCGTGATCGGTGCGACCTCGCACGAGCGGGCCTTCCTGATCGGCCAGTACCAGGCCGACGCCTCGCGCGTCCGGGTGGTACCGTGCGGCGTCGACCTTGAGATGTTCCATCCGGCTGGCGTTGACCAATCGCGGAGGCGTCTGGCCGCATCACTGCCCGGACTATGCCTCGATGATGGGCCTGGAATCCTCTTTGTCGGTCGTCTGGAGCAGTCGAAGGGTGCCGACCTGTTGGTAGAGGCCCTGCCGCGGATCAGGAGCCGGCCCGACGCCAGGCTCTGGATCGTTGGTGGAGACGAACGAGATCACGCCGAACGCGCGCGATTGAGCACCCTGGCTGCTGACTGTGGCGTCGCGGAACGAGTTCGATTCGTCAACGCGGTCGAGCGAACCAAGCTCCCCGACCTGTACCGCGCCGCTGCCGTGTGTGTGGTGCCCTCTGCCTACGAGTCATTCGGTCTGGTCGCGGTCGAGGCGATGGCCTCCGGTACGCCGGCAGTTGCGACCAGGGTTGGCGGTCTGGCCAGTACGATCACCGACGGAGAGACCGGCCTGCTGGTGGGCGACCGGCAGGCTCCGGCATTTGCCGCTGCGATCGATCGATTGTTGGGCGACGAGCCGCTGCGACGACAGATGGGCGCGGCGGCGGCCCACCAAATGTCCAGGTACTCCTGGCGCAGCGTGACCCGCAGTATTCTCGATGTGTACGAAGAGCTGCTGAGCGACCGGGCCAACAGTGGCTCGCAGCGCGAGCCGTGCTGTCCCGATTCGGTGGAGTCGTTGTTGGTGGCAGCCGGCTAGATCGGTCGGCGTTCAGCCGCAAATCGGCGAAACGGGGGCGACATGCCTGACGTTGAGGCCCCGGTGGAACCGCGCCGTGCGCTGGTGGTCATGGCCCACCCGGACGATATCGAGTTCACCTGCGGAGGCACCGTTGCCCAGCTGGCGGACGACGGCTGGCACGTCGCCTTCTGTCTTGTCACCAGCGGCGACAAGGGCACCAAGGATCCTATGCTCGGACCCGCCGACCTCGGGGCGCTGCGGGAAGCCGAACAGGAGGCAGCAGCATCGGAGCTGGG
>VXTH01000134.1:0-3435 GCA_009837565.1 Chloroflexota bacterium
GCTGGGCGGTGGCATGCCACCGCCCAGCTTGCTGGCTCAGGCTAGTTTCCCCAGCAGGTGTAGCGGTCGGCGTCGGAGTAGGCGTGGGGACGGGTGGATCGTCCTGCGCCTGTGCTGGGCCGGTGGCGAAGGCCACCGCCAGCAGGGTGACGGCGAGCGCGGCCAGTCCCAGCCCCGCCACGTAGCGCCTGAATCGGTTGGGTGCGCTGACAATTGCGTTCATGAGTCTCGCTTTCGTTTCGTTCCTGAAGCTCGTATCTGTTCTCCGACGCCTCGCCTCGAGGGCGCGCCATGCGCCGCGTGCGGGCGTCTCTACACGGGTATGTCCCTCAGCCCCGACCGCCGGTCGCCGTCGGCTCGCTTCCACCAGCGGAGGAGAACGTTGGCGACGATGTGCGTCCCGGTCAGTCTTGTCCTCTCGCCTTGCGTTCCGCAGGCGGCTCCAAACGCTAGGGCTACTGATACGGAGTGTCAACTGGACACCGGCCGCCTGGCCTGCTTTTCCGCGGGTCGGCGTCGTTCGTGTCGCGCGACCGTGACCTTGTGCGAGCGATGGCTGACGATGAGGCCCAGGTAGGGGGTATCGAGGAGCACTGGGCACGAGCACGAGCACGAGCCCGCGGTCCCTGCTGCCTACGTCAGCCTCACCCGCATCGGTGACGTCGGCTCGCGAGCGCGGCGCTCTCGCGCTGGGTCAGGCCCATGTCGCGGCGCTCCTCGGCAACGGCGCGCGGCGATGCCGCCTCCGGACTTGGTGCCCCGCCGTCGTCGCGTTTGGCTTCAACGGCGCCCCGGAGGCTTCCGGGCGTTGAGGCTCGGTGCGCGGCGAGCGTGAATCACGGCGTCCGGTCCTGTCCCGGCGCCGGTCACGCTCGGGGCGAGGCGCTCGCGGCGCACCGGCAGGCCGCCGGTCTCCAAGTGCGACTCGGCGAACGCGCGTCCCGTTGCCGTGATCCCGAGGGCCCGCGCCATGCGCCGCCCGCGAACGATCAGCCCCGTTTCCTCGCATGCGTCGAGCGTGTACCCGACGACCGACTTCGAACTGAACCCGGTCTTCTCCATGATCTCCTGCATGCTCGGCGCGAAGCCTTGCTCGGCGACGTAGCGGGCGACCACGCCGAGCACCGCGCGCATCCGCGCTTCCTGCGGCATCGTGACCCTCGCCGGCGAGCGCCGCGCCTGTTCGCGAGTCTCGCGCCCGTCCAGTTCCGTCACGGCCCTCCCGCAATGCAGGGTGATTCCGGTGAGATGCTCCTGGCCGGGCCTCGTCCGGCCCGCCTCCCAGCTCCAGACGGTGCGGCGCGTGACGCCGACACGTGCGGCCAGTTCTTGCTGAGTGAGGCCTGCGGCCTGGCGTGCCTCGCGGATGCGGGAGGCGATGCCGCCTTGGGGACCGGACTCATTGGTGTTCATCGCGTTCGCTCCTTCGGTGGACGAGTCCTGATTGGATGCGGTGATGGGTGCCCGCGTCAGCTGCGGCGATAGGCTGCGCCATTGCGGGGCAGGTCGCGCTCGGGCTGCATGAGGATCCCGTCGCGCAGCCCCATCGCCTCCGCGAGCGTCAGCAGAACGAAGAGGTGCTCGCCGTTCGGCACGGCGCCGCGCCGCCATTGCCGTAGCCGGTAGGGCGTGACCCCGAGCAGCCGCGCGAGCGAACGCCAGCTCAGCCCCGCTGCCTCGCGGAAGCGCGCCAGCCGCTGGCCGAAGTCGGCCGGGAACCACGACCCGAGGGGGCGCTGCACCTGCCGCTTCACGCCCACCGCGCCCGCTCGCCTCCGTCCGCCGCCGCGAGGGCAGCGTGGAGTTGCGGGTAGAGCGCCGCGAGCCCGCCCGACACGCGCGACGCAACCTCGATGAGCGCGCCGACCTCGTCGCTGTCGGGCGGCCAGCCATCGCGCCACTCCTGCACGCGCCCCTCGCCGACGCCCAGCCGGGCGGCGAGCTGTGGCCATGTCATGCCGGCCACAACCGCGAGGCGTTCGAGCCCCTCCGGCAAGCCGTCGACGTACATGGCGCGGAACTTGTCCTGCGTGAGGATCGCGCGCTTGCGGCCCTCGACCATGACCGTGGGAACCTGCAATTCTTCCATCTCGTTCACCTCCATCGCGTGTCTTCGCCTGCTTGCTCACCCGGCGCCGCCCGATCGGCCGGCAACCAGATCACAGGATGTCTTCCGCGATCGCCGTCCTCGCCCAGCAGCAGCCGCACGCCTCCGGGTTGGCGGTCGGCCAGCAGGAAGAGCGCGTACAGCGAGTCGCCGCTCGGCTTCGTCCCCTCGCGCCAGCGCCACACCTGTCGCGGGTCGGCGCCGATGCAGGTCGCCAGCACGTCCCAGGAGACGTCGAGGGCCTCCTTGAAGCGCAGCAGCCGTCGGGGAAAGTCGTCCGGCAGGAAGGGCGCTTCGATCAGCAGCTCCGGGGGCGGCAGCCGGCGGATCACGCGGCGACCTCCATCACGAAGAGATCCTCGACGTGCTCGATGCCGAGCGCCTTCATGAGCCGCACCCGCATCGAGGGGGAGGGGCGGCGCTTGCCGCTCAGCATCTGCGAGAGGTAGCCGGGGTCGATCCCGACGAGGCGCGCGAAGGCCTTCTGGGTGAGGTTGTGGCGTGTGAGGTACGCCCACACGACTTCCGCCCGCAGCAGTGGGTTCCTGTGGCGACGGCTGCCGCTCACGGCGCGCCTCCCTCGCCACCGGGCTCGGCGGCTTTTCTGACTGGCGCTCCCGCGCTCTCCTCCGGCGGATCGGGTTCCCGATCGGGGTTGGCCAGGGCGTGGCGCACAATGACGCGCGCCAGGGCGCGCAGACCCTCGATGCGCAACTCCTCGTGGTGGTCGGTCTGGCGTCGCTCGGTACTCACGGTTCGGTCTCACTGCGCCTGCCCTGGGCCCGGCCCCGCCTTGGGGGTGGTCAGCAGCCGCGCCGGGGGCTACACTTTCTTTGGAACTAATGTTCGACGCGGCGAGGCTAGCAGCGAGGGAGCCGCCCGGCAACGGCTTTCGGGCCGATTTCAGGCGTTTTCCCGGAATCGTTGGCTGAACTTTGACTGCGATGTGACTGTTCTTCGACAGGAGTGACCAAACGCACCGTGATCACGCTAAAGTGAGCACGCAGATGAGGAGAAAAGAGACCCGATGAACGACCGACCAGAACCCACGCCCGCCGCCCTCTACGCCCGCGTCTCCAGCGACCGCCAGGACGTCGACCTCTCCGTCTCGGCGCAGCTGCGCGCGCTGCGCGACTACGCCGCGAAGCACAACTACGTCGTCGTCCGCGAGTACGTCGACGAGGCCGAGAGCGGGCGCATCGCCAACCGCCCCGAGTTCCGCAAGATGCTCGACGCGGCGCGCGACGACGACGCGCCCTTCGCCGAGATCCTCGTCTGGAAGTTCTCGCGCTTCACCCGCAAGCGCGAGCACGCCGTCGCCTTCAAGT
>VXTH01000199.1:0-3396 GCA_009837565.1 Chloroflexota bacterium
CTCGGCGCAGCCGGGTCGGGGCTGGCGAGGCTGATCGGCCTCGTCCAGCGCGACCACCTCCGCCTGCCGCTGCCAAAACGCCTTGGTCGGCGATCGGTGCCTGCTATGCCACTGCGTAGCGGACAGATGCTCATCAGGAGCCGTCGACCGCTGTCCCACCTGTGGGAGTCTTCATCCGCAGGCCAGACCGTCGACCTGTTTGCCCAATGTCTCGCCGACCGGCTGCTGCCGACCGCCGTGGATTCCGCCGCCCGGCTGATCGAGGCCGGCGGATCATCCGTCAACGTGCCCCAATCGCAGCACTGCTGTGGTCTACCCGCCTTCGACGCTGGCGACTGGGAGACCGCCCGGCGGATGGCGAAACACACGATTGAAGCGCTGGAAGGCAGCGAGCGTCAGATAGTCACGCCGGCGCCGAGTTGCGTGATTTCGATGCAGGATCCTTGGCCGCGCCTGTTCGATCACGATCTCGAATGGAGAGATCGAGCCGCCGCCGTCAGCGAGCGCATCCACGACCTGGCCGAGTGGCTCGACGGTCCCGGACGACTTCCCGACGGTTGCCTCAGCAAGGGCAGCAGTGAAGCCTGGACTGCGCATCGATTCTGCCAGGCGTCGAATCGCAATGATCCCGGCGCCCGGATCGATCAGCTCGTCGAACGCCTGACTGGTGAGAGCGCCAATCCTCTTCAGGAACCGGACGTCTGTTGCGGGTTTGGCGGACTGACATCGCTCGCAGCGCCGGAGGTCGGCGAAGGCATTCTCGAGCGCAAGCTGGCTTGCGTGGCCGAATCGGGATGCGACACGCTGATCACCAACAATCCCGGCTGTGTCATCCATCTCCGAGCCGGCGCCAACGCCGGCGACGCCAGCCACGAGACTCTGCACTACGCCGACTTCCTCGCCGCCCGACTCCCGAAGAACACATGAGGTGAGCAAATGCCGACCGTGATCGATGTCCACGTCCATCTCTGCCGAACGCCTGAGCAGGAGGCAATCGTCTTTCCCCGACGCGGTCTGCCGCTCGAGTGGCGCTGGGCCAACGGCGACGCATGCGGCGAGCACATGACGCGCAACGATGTCGAGGCGATTGTCGGACTGAACTACATGGTCGTGCCGGAGATGTTCGAGCAGCAACGGCAGCGTCGTCCTGAGGCTTCGGGCGAAGAACTCCTGTCGATGCTCCACGACCGAGTACGCAGCTTCAACTCATGGACTCTGGGGCGGCAGGCGGAGGATCCCAGGATTCGAACGTTCCTCTGTTGTGACATCGGCACCTGGGTCGAAACTGACCTGCTGATGGAAGAGTTGGAGCGCGGGGTCGCGATGGGGGCGCGCGGCGTCAAGATGCATCCGGGCCTGGGACGCTATTTCCCCTCGGATGAGCGGATGATGCCGCTCTACGCGCGACTCGAGGAGCTGGGTCTGCCAATCCTCAGCGACACCGGCGCGCTGCGAGGCGGTCCCGGCGACGACGTCTACGGCATGCCCGACCACTTCATCCCGGTGTTTGAGCGCTTTCCCCGGCTGCAGTTCATCATGGCCCACATGCCCGGCGCGTATTGGGACCAGCGGATTGACATCGCCAAGCGCTTCCCGCAAGTGATCTTCGACACGGCCGGCGGCTTCGATGACGGCCACTTCACCTGTCGCGACGGACGCCGCGCCTGCGCCCTCGAGGATGCAGCACGATTGATTCGGACGCTGGGGGTTGAGCGAGTGCTGTTCGGGTCGGATGCACCGGGCGCGGATCAGCAACCCCAGGTCCTCCAGCTTCTTCGCAGTGGTCTGACCGACACCGAGTTGGACAAGGTGCTCGTCGAAAACGCGCGACCGGTCCTCGGCCTCAACTGACCTCCTAGACTCGCTGCATGACCGATCAACCTGACCGCAGCGCACTGCGCAATCTGCAGGACAAGACAGCGATCGTTGGCGTCGGCACCACTGAGTTCGGCGCCATCTACCGCGACCTCGATCCCGAGCGATCGGCCTACGAACTGGGCCTGATCGCCTTCCGCGCGGCGCTCAAGGACGCCGGGCTAAGGCGCACCGATGTCGACGGCGTGATCGTCTCGCGACTGCCGCACTACGGCCGCATGTGCGAGATGATCGGCCTGCGCCATCCTCGGTTCGTCAACGTGTTGCCGGGTGAAGGCCGGCAATCCGGGATTGCCTTGCAGTACGCGGCGCTGGCCGTCGCCAACGGCATGGCCGACGTGGTGGCCTGCATCTACGGCAACAACGGGCGTTCAGCCGGAGCGAAGTACGGCGGGGAGAGCCGAGGCATCTCGACACAGGCGATGTTTGAAGCGCCGTATGGCATGACCTCTCCGGGCGCGGTCACGTCGATGATGTTCCGCCGTCATCAGTACCGCTACGGCACGACGACAGAACCGTTGGGACACCTTGCCATTTCCAACCGAGCCAACGCAGCGCTCAATCCCAATGCTGTGATGCAGCGGCCGATCACGATGGATGACTATCAAGGCGCGCGGTACATCGCCGAGCCTCTTTGCCTCCTCGACTACTGCCTGATCAATGACGGCGGCGTCTGCTTCATCGTCACATCAGCCGAGCGCGCTCGCGATCTGAAGCACACTCCCGTACTGATCCACGCGACCTCCCAGGCCTCGGACATCACACCGGTCTACGTCGCCGACGACTTCTGGAATGAGCCGATGTCTCAGATCGCCGACGACCTCTTCGCAATCTCGGAGGCCCAGCGTGAAGATCTGGCATTCGCGCAGCTATACGACAACTTCACACCGACGATGCTGTTCACGCTCGAGGGCATGGGTTTCTGTGAACCAGGTGAAGGCGGCGACTGGATCATACCGGAGCGGATCGGCCTGCATGGCGAGTTGCCGCTCAATACCGGGGGCGGGCATACCAGCGAGTCTTACATGCAGGGCTGGGCCCTGCATGTCGAGGCCGTGCGACAACTGCGGCAGGAGTGCGGTGATCGTCAGGTCGGCGACGCGCAATACGGCCTCTACGCCTGCGCCGCACCTCTGGCGACCGGACACATACTGAAGCGAGACATTTGATGGCCACCGAATCGCAGACTCCGGAACTCAGTTACGACAAGCCGCTCCCCCCGGTGCTCGAACTGACGAAGCCGTTCTGGGACGGCTGCCGCGAGGGCGTGCTGCAAATCCAGTTCTGCAATATCTGCGATCTGCCCTGGTTCCCTCCGGCCGAGGCATGTCCGAGATGCCTGCAAGATGACTGGGAATGGCGGCCGATCTCCGGTCACGGAACGGTCTGGTCGTGGATCCGGATGTGGCAGAAGTACTTCCCCGGCTGGTCGCCCGACGAGTACCCCTACACCATCGCGCTGATCAAGCTCGAAGAGGGTCCCTATATGTACTCGACCCTGGTCGAGATTGAGGACCAGGA
>VXTH01000354.1:0-3391 GCA_009837565.1 Chloroflexota bacterium
AGTTTGATCCTGGCTCAGGATAAACGCTGGCGGCGTGCCTTATGCATGCAAGTCGCGCGACGAAACCGGCTTCGGCCGGCTGAAAGCGGCGAACGGGTGAGTAACACGTAGGAACCTGCCCGGAAGTGGGGGATAACACCGGGAAACCGGTGCTAATACCGCATACGGTCCACGGACCAAAGCCTTCGGGCGCTTTCGGAGGGGCCTGCGGTGGATTAGCTGGTTGGTGGGGTAACGGCCTACCAAGGCGACGATCCATAGCTGGCCTGAGAGGGTGGTCAGCCACATTGGGACTGAGACACGGCCCAGACTCCTGCGGGAGGCAGCAGCAAGGAATTTTGCGCAATGGGCGAAAGCCTGACGCAGCAACGCCGCGTGGGGGAAGAAGGCCTTCGGGTTGTAAACCCCTTTTGCGAGGGACGAAGATCTGACGGTACCTCGCGAATAAGCCACGGCTAACTACGTGCCAGCAGCCGCGGTAATACGTAGGTGGCGAGCGTTGTCCGGATTTACTGGGCGTAAAGCGCGCGCAGGCGGGCTGGTCAGTCCGGGGTGAAAACTCACGGCTCAACTGTGAGAGGTCCCCGGATACTGCCAGTCTTGAGGCACCTAGAGGAGAGTGGAATTCCCGGTGTAGTGGTGGAATGCGTAGATATCGGGAGGAACACCAGTGGCGAAAGCGACTCTCTGGGGGTGACCTGACGCTGAGGCGCGAAAGCGTGGGGAGCGAACCGGATTAGATACCCGGGTAGTCCACGCCGTAAACGATGAGCACTAGCTGTCGGGGGTATCGACCCCCTCGGTAGCGAAGCTAACGCGATAAGTGCTCCGCCTGGGGACTACGGCCGCAAGGCTAAAACTCAAAGGAATTGACGGGGGCCCGCACAAGCAGCGGAGCGTGTGGTTTAATTCGATGCAAAGCGAAGAACCTTACCAGGGCTTGACATGTCGGTGGTACCCTGGCCGAAAGGCCGGGGGACCCTTCGGGGAGCCGTCACAGATGCTGCATGGCTGTCGTCAGCTCGTGCCGTGAGGTGTTGGGTTAAGTCCCGCAACGAGCGCAACCCTTGTCGTTAGTTGGATCTTTCTAGCGAGACTGCCCGGAGCAACCGGGAGGAAGGCGGGGATGACGTCAAGTCAGCATGGCTCTTACATCCTGGGCTACTCGCACGCTACAATGGGCAGTACAGACCGTCGCGAAACCGCGAGGTGAAGCCAATCGGATAAAGCTGTCCCCAGTTCGGATTGCAGGCTGCAACTCGCCTGCATGAAGCCGGAGTTGCTAGTAACCGCAGGTCAGCCATACTGCGGTGAATACGTTCCCGGGCCTTGTACACACCGCCCGTCACGTCATGGGAGTCGGTAACACCTAAAGCCGTTGCGCGAACCTTCGGGACGCAGGCGTCCAGGGTGGGACCGGCGACTGGGACGAAGTCGTAACAAGGTAGCCGTAGCGGAAGCTGCGGCTGGATCACCTCCTTTCTAGGGATACCTCTGCCGGAATTCCTCCTCCGCACGGTGTGCGGTTGGGGCCGGTACAGTACCCAGGTCGATCGGCTGCCGGCCGCTCCAGAACCCTCGAGGTTCGGGAGCACGGGGTTATGCGCGCCCCACTGGCCGGAGCTGGTGATGCGCATCGCGCTACGGGATCGGCGCGCCGCTTCTGTCTGCTATCCAACGGTTGATGTGCCTTCGCCCCCCGCGCATCCGTGCGCGGGGAGCGGCAGTCTCCGGGCAGCGCCGGAAGTTCCGGCGCCGCCGGTTTGGGCAGCGCTGGGCCATTAGCTCAGTTGGTTAGAGCGCAGTCCTGATAAGACTGAGGTCCCTGGTTCGAATCCAGGATGGCCCACCAGCACCCGGACCGGCCGAGGTCGCCTCGAGCGACCCGGAGGATGGGACAGGCGTGGGGCCGTAGCTCAGCTGGGAGAGCGCCGCCTTTGCAAGGCGGAAGTCGGGGGTTCGAGTCCCCCCGGCTCCACCAACCAGCCTCGAGTGCTCTGGAGCCTCGAGCGAGTGGCTGGGTATCACATCAGCGGGACACGCAGCCGCGGCGCAAGCCGCTGGCCGCGTCCTGAGCGGGAGCGAAGCGCTCCCCAGGCAGGCACCTTCACAACGGAAGAGCGCACGAGCGCAAAACAAGCTACGAGAAACACAGTTGGAGTACTACGGCGAGCGGGAAACCGCCGGCCGGCCCAGGGCCATCGAGGTTCGGGGCGGGTGCGGTGGTGACTACGATCGCGGGAGTGCCTGACGAAGGGTCAAGCTACAAAGGGCGCACGGCGGATGCCTAGGCGTCACGGGCCGATGAAGGACGTGGCAAGACTGCGAAAAGCTCCGGCTAGCTGTCTAGCAAGCTCAACCGGAGATCTCCGAATGGGGCAACCCGGCCCGCTTTATCGCGGGTCACGACCGGCTGAACACATAGGCCGGATCGAGGGAACCGGGGGAACTGAAACATCTCAGTACCCCGAGGAAAAGAAACGATTCCCCTAGTAGCGGCGAGCGAACGGGGAGAAGCCCAAACCGTCCTCTACGGAGGGCGGGGTTGCAGGACCGGCAGAACGGAGCACGGCATGGATAGCCGAAGGACCTGGAACGGTCCGCCACAGGGGGTGAGAGTCCCGTAGGCGAAATCCATCCGGCCCAGGCCGGGATCCTGAGTACCTCGGGACACGAGGAATCCCGTGGGAAGCTGGGGAGACCACTCTCCAAGGCTAAATACCCGTGGCGACCGATAGTGAACCAGTACCGTGAGGGAAAGGTGAAAAGCACCCCGGAAGGGGAGTGAAATAGTCCCTGAAACCGTGTGCCTACAAGCAGTCGGAGCCTGGCTACGGCCGGGTGACGGCGTGCCTATTGAAGAATGAGCCGACGAGTTACGCTTCGTGGCGAGGTTAAGCGACGGGAGTCGCGGAGCCGGAGCGAAAGCGAGTCTGAACAGGGCGTTTGGAGTCGCGGGGCGTAGACCCGAAACCTGGTGAGCTACCCATGGGCAGCGTGAAGCGAGGGTAAGACCTCGTGGAGGCGCGAACCTTTTTACGTTGCAAAGTGACTGGATGACCTGTGGGTAGGGGTGAAATGCTAATCGAACCAGGAGATAGCTGGTTCTCCCCGAAATGCGTTTAGGCGCAGCCTCGTGTGATGTGCACTGGAGGTAGGGCTCTGGTTGGGCTAGGGGGCTTACCGCTTACCAAACCCATCCAAACCGCGAATGCCAGTGCATAAGAATACGGGAGTGAGACAGCGGGGGCTAAGCTTCGTTGTCGAAAGGGAAACAGCCCAGACCCTCGGCTAAGGCCCCTAAATCCATGCTTAGTGTGAAAGGATGTCCGGTCGCAAAGACAGCCAGGATGTTGGCCCAGAAGCAGCCATCATTGAAAGAGTGAGTAAC
>VXTH01000097.1:0-3384 GCA_009837565.1 Chloroflexota bacterium
GCGCACGGTGGCGTGACCGCTGCCGCGCAGTTGCTGCTGCAGCGCCTGTTCGTCGAGGAGGAGCTGGACCCGACGGCACCCGTATCCAGGCTCTCCGTCGGCCAGCAGCAGCGCGTGGCCGCGGCGCGAGCCCTGATGGGCGATCCCGAGATCGTGATTGCGGACGAACCGACCTCGGCACTCGACTTCGATGCACGAGCACGCTTCATCGAGCTGCTGTTTGAGCAGGTGCAGGCGTCGCGAGCGACGCTGGTCTTCGTCAGTCATGATCCAACCCTCGCGGCGTGCTTCGACCGTACAGTCGATATCGACGACTTCCGAGCGGAGACTCGCCCGTGAACGTGCTGCGTCTGGCCTGGAAGAGTCTGCTGAACCGGCGCGATACCGCGTCGCTGACCGTCCTGACGATCGCGGTCAGCGTGGCGCTGCTGCTTGGCGTCGAGAAGGTCCGTTCCCACGCGCGCCTGAGCTTCGCCAACACCGTGTCCGGTACCGACCTGATCGTCGGCGCACGCAGCGGTTCGGTGCAGCTGTTGCTCTATTCGGTCTTTCGCATCGGCAACGCCACCAGCAATGTCGCCTGGTCCAGCTATACGGACATCTCGACCTGGCCAGGCGTCCGCTGGGCCATCCCGATCTCGCTCGGCGATTCGCACCGCGGTTACCGCGTCATGGGCACATCTACCGACTACTTCGAGCACTTCCGCTACGCCGACAAGCGTCGTCTTGGCTTTTCGGAGGGTGGGCCCTTCGCCGAGACGCTGGATGCCGTCCTCGGTGCAGAAGTGGCGAGCAAGCTCGGATACCGTCTCGGCGATGAACTGGTCGTTACCCACGGCATCGGGACAGAAGGCTTCGGCGACCACGACAACCACCCGTTCAAGGTCACCGGTATCCTAGCACCGACGGGCACGCCCGTCGATCGCACCGTTCACGTCGGCCTCGCGGGGATCGAGGCCATGCACATGAACTGGAACCGCGTCGAGACCGATCTCCGGCGCGCACGCGGTCAGGACCTGACCCCGCGCCAGATCACCGCCTTCCTGCTCGGCCTCGACAACCGACTCGCCGCCTTCAAGCTACAGCGCGACATCAATCAGTATGGCGCCGAACCCTTGCTCGCCATCTTTCCGGGCGTGGCGCTGCAGGAACTCTGGGACCTGATGCGCGTTGGCGAACAGGCGCTGCGGGTCGTCTCGCTCCTGGTCGCAGCCGCGGCGCTGGCGGGTCTGCTGGCGGTCTCACTGGCCGGACTCAACGAACGCCGGCGCGAAATGGCAGTGCTGCGCTCGGTCGGCGCCGGCTATCGCCACGTCATGGAGTTACTCATCATGGAGTCAGCGCTGCTGACACTGGTCGGTATCGCAATGGGAGTAGCGATGCAGAACCTGGCGTTGCGGGCCTTGCAGCCCTGGATCGTCGAGCGCTTTGGCCTGCTCCTGCCGATCTCCTTGCCCACTGCGGGCGAATGGCCGCTGCTCGGCGGTCTGATGACTGCCGGTCTGCTCGTTGGCCTGGTGCCGGCTTGGCGCTGTTACCGGAACTCGCTTGCCGACGGACTGTCGACTCGACTGTGAGCGCAAGACACTCTCAGTCGCAGAGCAGGAGGACCATGCCCATGTTTCGCCAATCATTGCTCGTGTTGCTGCTCGTCACGAGCGCAGCCGCCTCGGACTCACCGCGCGAGATCCTGTGGGACCAGCTCGTTCCCGAGGGCTGGAATCCCTACGCCTTGTTCGATGAACTCAGCGACGAGGAGTACGCCGCACTCAGCGACGAAGAGTTCTTCGCGTTGCGGGAGCAGGCCCAGGAAATGCTCGACAAGGCACCGGTGGTCAAGGAGCTCGATGGCCAGACGGTCAGGATTCCGGGCTACGTATTGCCCCTCGAATACAAAGGAACACGGATCCGCGAATTCCTGTTGATGCCCTATCTTGGTGCCTGTCTCCACACCCCACCGCCGCCGGCCAACCAGGTTATCCGCTGCAGCCTCGAGCAAGCCCATGACCTGCAGCAGATGTGGCGACCGGTCTGGATCTCTGGCCGCCTGAAGACCGGTCACGCTACGAGCAAGCTTGGCGAGGACGGTTACGACTCCATCACCAATGTGAGTTCTGGCTACTCAATGGACGTCGAGTCGATCGAGCCCTACAGGCCGCGGTAGCTCGGTGAGCGGTACCCTGGGAGCGAATCAATGGCTGAAAATCAAAACTTGAAAGAACCTATTCCAGTAACAATTATCAGCGGCTTTTTAGGTGCGGGCAAAACCTCCCTGCTCAACCACATTCTCAACGCCGACCACGGATTGCGCGTGGCCGTGTTGGTCAACGACTTTGGCGAGATCAACATTGACGCCGAGTTGGTCTCCGGGGTCTCTGGGGAATCCACCATCAACCTTACCAACGGGTGTATCTGCTGCTCGATTCGCGATGACCTGCTCGAAGCAACGGTTCAGTTGATTCAGAGCCCAAATCCGCCGGAGTATATCGTCGTTGAAACAAGCGGTGTGTCTGACCCGGCGGCGGTTTCATTGACCTTCCTCGCTGCCGAATTGCAGTCTCGGACCCGAGTGGACAGTGTGCTGACCGTGGTCGATGCGGAGCAGATTCACCAGGTGAACGAGAAACATCGTAGGCTCGCGGTAGACCAGATCGCCATGGCAGACATTGTGGTGCTGAACAAGCTTGACCTGGTCAATGATGAAGAGCGGGGGGATTTGGCAAACTTTGTCAGAGATACCGTTCCGAGAGCGCGTATCCTCGAAGCTACCTTTGGTGAGGTTCCGCTCGATTTGGTACTCGGTGTCGGGACATACGACCTCCACCGCTTTGCGGGGAAACCAGATCTAGATGTTCACATACATGCGGCCGACGAGGCCCATGGACACGACCACGCTGACGTGAACCATCACGAACACCACACGGACCATACGCTTGTCTTCAACACGTGGTGCTATACGACTGACAAACCTCTGTCACGTAGGGCCGTGCGTGATGCGGTGAAAACCTTGCCTGCGACCATCTACCGCGCCAAAGGGTTTGTTTACCTCGCCGACATTCCCAGTCGGAAGGGAATCGTCCACGTTGCCGGCAAACGGGCGCGTTTGATTATTGGTGAGCCGTGGGGCGACGAGAGTCCGGGGACACAGTTGGTCTTTATCGGTGAGGAAGGTGGAATCGACGATTGCGAGCTGCAAAGCCGCTTCAATGCGTGCCAAACGGAGAAGGATCCTCATCAGGATACCGCGTCTGATGCCGATCTTGATTTGCTTCGGCAGCTTGCGGCGAAATAAGGCTTTCGTGTCACCAAGGCCTCTCCGGCCAAGTCCGCCTATTCGACCGAATCGAGCTCGGAGAAACCGGGACGCAGCGCCCTTGCCAGGAG
>VXTH01000171.1:0-3360 GCA_009837565.1 Chloroflexota bacterium
GGCCTGCGGGTCCGGCGGAGGCGGCGGGTCCGTCGCCCTGGGTGAGGTCGGCGCCGGCGCAGAAGGCGCGATCACCGGCTCCTGTGATGACCGCCGAGCGGATCTCGTCGTTGTTGCGGACTTCGACCAGCGACTCGATCAACTGAGAGCCGAGGGCGCTGTTGATCGTGTTCATTTTGTCGGGGCGATTGAGGGTGATCGTGGCGACTCGCTCGGACACATCGAACAGGACTTCATCGGCCATCGGGAGGACTCCTTACAGCGTTGTGATTGGGTTTGTGGATGCGGACTGGATGAGGGCAGGATAGGGGTCGCGCGCGTATCATCTAGCGCAGACTTGAGCGGGAGAGGAGCGGGTATGGCCGACTCACCATTGGAGGCACTGGCCGCGTTCGCCGAGTCGCTCGGCGCGTCTGCGAGCGACGCGGACCTGGAGCGCGCGCTGCCGATTGTGACGCGGACGCTGAGAAATGCGTTGCGGACGGAGCCGCTGCCCGACCTGGGCGAAACCGAGCCCGCGATTGGCCTGCGTTTCGATGTCGGCGACCTGCGCGGCGGAGTGGAGGACTGAGATGGATCATCGTGAGCCATATGACCTCTCGATCGTCGAGGCGGGGGTTGCGCTACGCGACGGAACCGTCACTGCTGTTGAGCTGACCGAGTCGGTGCTTTCCAGGCTGGAAGCAACGGAGCCGCTGCTCAATGCGTACATCACAGTGACAGCGGAGCTGGCGCGCGAACAGGCGTCAGCGGCGGACGATCTGTTGCGGGACGGGCAAGATCTGGGTCCGTTGCACGGGATCCCGGTGGCGCTCAAGGACCTGGTCGATACGGCAGGGATTCCGACGACGGGCGGCGGCGGATTCCTGCGCGACCGCGTGCCCGACTCTGACGCCGTGGTCTACACGAAACTCAAGAAAGCCGGCGCGGTGATGCCGGGCAAGCTGAATCTGCACGAGTTTGCGTTTGGCACGACCAGTAGGAACCCGCACTACGGCGCGGTCCACAATCCGTGGGACCTGGCGAAGGTGCCGGGCGGGAGCAGCGGCGGATCAGGCGCGTCGGTGGCGGTGGGTTCGTCGTTGGGGGCACTGGGCTCGGACACGGGTGGCAGTATCCGGATTCCGGCCAGCGTGTGCGGGGTCACAGGGCTGATGGGGACCTATGGCAGAGTGTCGCGGCGCGGCGTGTTGCCGCTGTCGTGGACATTGGACCACGTCGGTCCGCTGACCAAAACGGTCGAGGACGCGGGGCTGGTGCTGAACACGATCTCGGGCTACGACGCTGAGGATCCGGGCAGTGCTGATGTGCCGGTGGGCGATTGCACGGCGACCTTGGTCGAAGGCGTGGACGGGATTCGCATCGGCATACCGCGTCAGATGCTCTGGCAAGGCTGCGCGGAGGATGTGATCGAACACTGCGAGATTGCGGTCGATCACCTGCGCAGCATGGGGGCGACAGTGACTGAGGTCGAGATGCCGCTGCAGACCGACCGGCCGCGGGGACTGACGATCATCGCCGAGGCGGCCGCCTATCACGCCAAGTGGCTGCACGAACGGCGGGACGAATACGGCGACATTCTCGAGCGGGTGGAGGCCGGGCTGTCGGTGACGGCGGTGGATTACATCAACGACCAGCGGCTGCGGCGCAGGTTCATCGACGAGACCGTCAACGTGCTGCAGGACGTGGATGTGTTGATATCGCCGACATGCTCTCGGACAGCGCCGTTAATCGAGGATGGCGATCCGACGGCGGAGCTGGCACGGTTGACCGCGCCGTATGACGTGACCGGGATTCCGGCGATCTCGATTCCCTGCGGGTACGACCGTGACGGGATGCCGATCGGGCTGATGATCGGCGGACGCCACTTCGATGAAGCGACGGTGTGTCGGGTGGCTCATGCGTATGAGCAGTCGACGGATTGGGTGCTGCAGCGTCCAGAGTTGGAGGTATAGGAGATCTGTTCGCGGGGGCCCTCACCCTCTCCCAGAGGGAGAGGGGATCAGAGGGGGCCAAGGAGGAACGCTCCTACGGGTCGAGTTCAGAGAGGAATGTGGTCAGATTTTGCGCGACCGCATCCGACTGCTCGACGACGAGGGCGTGGCCGGCGTTTTGGATGAGGATTGCTTCGGTGCCGGCGGCTTCGGCGAGGAGTTGGGCGTGGTCGGGGAGGACGAGGACGTCTTCTTCTCCGTGGAGGACGAGCATAGGGATGTTGAGCGTCTTGAGACGTTCGATGGGGGCGAATGTCAGGACGGACTGGAGCGGGCCGAGGGTGGCGATCATCGGGGCGCCCTTGCTTCGTTTTTCAACCGCTTCGTCGAGCATGTCGGGGTGCTCGTCGATGAAGTCGGTGGCGAAGAGGATGTCCATCATCGCTGCGGCGGCCTGAGGGACGGGGAGCTGTGCCCCGCGCATCATGTGTTGCATGGTCTCGGGGGGCGTGGGCGGACCGGTCGGTCCGGCGTTCGTGGCACAGGTGACGATGCCTCGCACCAGTGCGGGCGCAGCGAAGGCAGCGCCCATTGCGACGGTTCCGCCGAGCGAGTTGCCGATCAGGGCGGCTGGACCGGAATCGAGCGCCTTGATCAGGTTGACGGCGTCTTCGGCGAACTGGTCGACGGTGTAACCCTCGGTCGGCTGGTCGGACTCACCAATGCCGCGCTGGTCGTAGCGGACGACGCGGTAGGAGTCGGCGAGTGTGTCGGCGACCGGCGCCCACTGGTCCATGTCCATCATGCCGCCGGCGATCAGGATGACGAGGGGCCCGTCGCCCTGCTCGGCGATGTCGAGGGAGAGGTCTGGTGCGATTTGCAATCGAGTCATGGCGGCGATGTTACCGCAGGTATCCTCCGGGAATGGCTGATGACTATGCGGTCCACGTGGTGCGAGTGATTGACGGGGACTCGGTCAGGGTGCAACTGCCCGACGGGGACGAGTATTCGGTGCGGATGTACGGCATCGACGCGCCGGAGAAGGATCAGCGGGCGGGGCGTGATTCGCATGACTACCTGCGACGGGTAGTTCTGAGTCGTCGCGAGTGGCGGCTGCGGGTAGTGGATGTCGATCGTTATCAGCGGCTGGTTGGCGTCCTGTATCCAGAGGGCGGATCGGTTCGGGATTCAGCCAATCACGCGATGGTGGAGTCGGGGCGGGCGTACTGGTACAGAGAGTATGGCGGGGCGGAGCTTGGCTTCGACGACTCGGAGCGCCATGCCAGGCGCGAGCGGGCGGGGGTCTGGGGACAGCAGGGATCTGTCAAGCCGTGGGATCATCGCCGGGCGAAGCGGGCTGAGCAGAGGCAACGTCGGGAGGCGGCGGAGTCGCCGTGGGTGATTCTGATCGGCGGTGTGTTCAAGT
>VXTH01000062.1:0-3354 GCA_009837565.1 Chloroflexota bacterium
CGGGTCTCCAGGTCACTGAATCGATTAGCGATCGACTCGCTCGTGTAGTCGCGTGCAGACTCGTTCGGACCACCGCCCATGGGCAAGCCGTTGAGGAACGTGAACATCTGCCGGCGCTCGGTCAGATCCTCCCGCAGGCTGACGGTCAGCGAGAGGTCGGAAACGGCGCGCGTGTAGATCGTGGTTGAAGACATCAGCACGGCGGCAACCAGGATTCCCGCCGCGATCACCAGCTGCAGGCGCCAGCTGTCCCGCATGCGCCGCAAGACGAACCCAAGGACGGCGCCGAACGATTCCACCCGAACCCCCGCTGCCTGCTCAGTGTCCGCCGCCGCCGACTGCCCGGTGGCACGCTGGAATTTCGTCGATCCCTAGTAGTCTACGAAGGCAACGCGGTCGAACATACCCCTACCGACCACTACCAACCATCGACAACCAGGCACGGCGGCAGCCACAGCGGGAAGCACGACGAGGCGGCACGAGGCAGCATGGGCGGCATCTTCAGATCGTTCCCCACGGCGTTCCGGATTGCGGTGCGCCGTCTCAATGGCAACCGCCGGCTGATGGCCGCAGTCGCCATCGGCGTAGTCCTCGCCGTCGCCCTGATGGCTTCGACCACGATCTACCGCAACGCGCTGCAGGATCTCGGCCTGCAGACCGATCTGCGCCGGGTCTCCGACGCCGAGCTCGATGTCCGCATCCTCAATGCCGCCCATGGACTCTCCGGCGGTCTGGCCGACGAATCGTTCGACACCATTGATCGACGGCTCAGAATTCCCTCGGAATTCATCTCCGATACCAAGCACTCGCTGACCACTGCCACGTTCTTCATGACCGAGGTCGGAGGAGTCCCACCGGATGAGGACCCACGCGATCGCGCGCGCGTGCTCTGGTTCGAGGCGGTTCGCGAGCACATCGAACTCGTAGAGGGCCAATGGCCCGATCCGACACCGGCCGCCACCCCCGATCAACCGCCAGTCATCGATGTTGCCATGGGAACCGAGGCGGCCGCCTCGGGCGGGTTCAGCATCGGTGAAGTCCGGGACATCCACGCCTCCTGGCGAGACGACGCCAGACCGATCCAGATCCGCGTCGTCGGACTCGTCCGACCGCTGGACTACAACGACCGCTACTGGGGCGTCCGCCGCGACCACTTCCACGTGCCGGTCGAAAAAACCGACGCATTCGCTTTCTTCGCACCCAGGTCCACGCTGATCGACGCAATGGCCGGCTACATGCCCGAGCTACGCGCCCGTCTGGAGGCATACGCGCGCGTCGATCGATCTGCCTTTGTCGCCGACGACGCCGGAATCGCCGCCATTCGTTTCCGCGCCGCGTTTGAAGCCATCGCCAAGGAGATTGAGCGAACCCGCGTCGAGACAGAGATTGTCAACGTCCTCAAGGATTACGAGACCAAGGAGTTCTTCTCTTCGATCCCACTGCTCGTCCTGACGTTGCAGATCGTCGGCATTGTGCTCTTCTATCTGGTCCTCGTCTCGACGATGGTGGTCGACCGACAATCCGGCGAGGTCGCCCTGCTCAAATCGCGCGGGGCCGGCATGGGCCACATCATGTCGATCTCGACGATCGAGGGACTGATATTGGTCGCGTTGGCCATGGGCGTCGGACCGATTGTCGCGAGGGAAGCGATCGCATTCCTCGGCTATTCGCCAGCCTTCGAAGGGCTCACCGGCGGCACGCGGCTGTCGGTCGAGCTTACCGGCGAGGTCTACATCTACGCCGCGATTGGCGCCGCATTGAGCTTTATCGCGCTGATCTGGCCCGCCTGGCGATCCAATCGCAGTACCGTCGTTCACCACGCCCGCTCGACCTCGCGGCCCGAGGACAAACCCGTCTTCCAGCGCTACTACCTCGATCTCGTTGTCGTCGCTGTCGGCGCGCTCCTCTTCTTTCAGTTGCAGGAGTCCGGCTCCCTTGTCACCGAGGATCTCTTCGGCGGTCTCCAGCAGGATCCGCTGCTGCTGATCGCTCCGGCCGTGTTCGTCGTGACGGTGGCCGTCCTCTTCCTGCGCCTGTTCCCCTTACTGTTGTCAGCCTTCGGCGGGGTGGCTCGGCTGCTCGGCGGCGCTTCCACGCAGATGGTCCTCTGGCACCTGACCCGCGCCCCGGTCCAGCCCGGACGCCTCGCGCTGCTGCTCATCATGGCGACCTCGCTCGGCATGTTCGGCGGCACCTTTGGCGCCACGCTCGACAAGTCCTTCGACGATCGCGCCGCCTACCAGTCGGGCGCGCCGTTGCGACTGGCCGATTTGCGCAGTAGCGGCGCATCCGCCGACATGTTGGCTGACGATCTCGCCGAGGCGCCCGGAATCGACAGAGTTTCCTACGTCATCCGCCAGAATGCCTCGTTCTCCCGTGGACCCCTCGACGTCACCGACGCTTCGGTGCTCGGCGTCGATCCCGAATCGTTCAGCAACGTGCTCTGGTATCGCGATGACTTCGCTCTCGACGATGTCCGTGAACTGATCGATCGCGTCACTGCCCCTGAGTTCGAGGTCGAACAGATCGTGATCCCGGCCGATGCGACCTACGTCGGCATGTGGATCTGGTTGCCCGACACCAGCGGGTCCATCGGCCCCAGCCTCAGATTGCAGGACAGCCAGGGTCGCTACCGGGATGTGCGACTCATCGGCCTGCCCCGAAGTCGCGGATTCGGCGGCGGCGAACTCGAAGAGGGTTGGAGGTTCCTCTACGGCGTCCTCAAGGATGGATCCGGCGGACCCCACATTGGTCCCTGGACCCTGCAGAACATCTCGATTCGCTCTGGCGGCAACGCCAACTTTTCTGGCTCCGTCGGTTACGACTCGATCCAGTACACCACCGATACCGAACTGCCCGAGGACATCATCAACGTGGGATTCCGCGACAGCGTCATCATCGAGAGCTTCGAACAACAGGGTCGCTGGACTGTGTTCACCGACACGACTCGCGCCGGAGCGCTGCCCGACGACGCCCGATTGTCGACCGCTCAAGCCCGAGACGGCGAGTATGGCATGAGCTACCGCTGGAATCGCGAAGTGAGGTCCGGGGTTCCACGTGGGGTCCGGCTGATCGGCCCTGACGCCGCCCTGCCGGTGATCGTCAGCCGCGATTTCCTGGTCGAGGCCGCGCTCGACGAAGGACAGCTGGCCCTGGTCGGCATGGCCGGCGTCTACATCCCAATGCAGATCGTCGGCGCCTTCGATCTCTTCCCCACCTGGGACCCGGAAGATGCCCGCTCGCTGATTATCGCGAACCGCGACTATCTCAGCTACCGAATCAACCGAAATCCCGCCACGCTGGGTGCAGGCACGCCCAACGAGGTCTGGATCCAACCCACCGACGAAGAAGGGC
>VXTH01000224.1:0-3352 GCA_009837565.1 Chloroflexota bacterium
CTGCCCGCGGACACGAGAGACGATCGTCCCCACCGGCAGTTCGAGCACCATCGTCGCGCCGGCACGCCCGCGCTTCTGGTTGGTGCCGCCGTTGGTGCCCGACTCGGCGCGAAAGCGGCGCTGACGTCGATACCGTCGCAGCGTGTTGAGCTGGCCGTTGGCCAACACGATCACGTCTCCTCCGCGTCCGCCGCGTCCGCCATCGGGACCGCCGCGCGGTACGAACTTCTCGCGCCGGAACGAGACCGCGCCGCGACCGCCGGCCCCTCCCTCAACCTCAACCTCGATGGAGTCAATCATGGGTCGAGTTTATCCACCCTGCGCAGGCAATCCACAGGCCCTACAACAGAGAATTCTTATACTCCTTAACTAGTTAATTGATCTGTTGTTGTAGGTGGCTGGGTGGGCACTGTGGACGAGCACACGAAGCACTGCGATTCGTCGACGAGAAACTGAGTTCTGCTGTGGACAGCCGGGGCGGCCGGAGTGGACACGCTCTGACTGGGCCCCGCACGTTCCACAGCCCGCTGCGTTCCTGGGTGCAGTTGGAGCGCTGGCAGGCGGTAGAAGCTGAGGTGCCGCGGGCTGAAGGGGCGGTCCCGCGCTAGAGGTGCAGGCGGGAGCGGATCTCGGAAATCTGCTGGATCCACCATTGGGCGTCTGGATCGCCGGAGTTTGCGATCAGCTGCTCCACCTTGTCGCGGCCGTGCAGGACCGTGGAGTGGTCCCGGCCGCCCAGCGCTTCGCCGATCGAGTTGAGTGAGAGATCGGTGTGCTTGCAGGCAAGGAACATGACGAGTTGGCGCGCGCGCGCGGTGCGTCGATCCTTGCGCGGCGCCGTGAACAGGTCGGGCGCGACGCCGGTGATGTCGGACGCGGCGGCAATCAACTCTGCCACTGTCGGTTTGGCTCTGCGCGACTCTTCCTGGACATGGCCGGCCAGGGCCCGCATGACGACCCCGGGGGTCACCGGCGAGCGCTCGCTCTCGGCGAACACGCGCACCCGGTTCAGCCCGCCGAGCAGGGTCCGGACGTTGGTGCCCCCACGCTCGGCAATCATCTGGATCGTCGGCTCGTCGACCGCGATGTCCCAGTCGCGAATCTTGCGCTGCAAAATGGCCATCCGCAACTCGAGGTCGGGCGGGTTGATCTCCACAACCAGTCCGCCCTCAAAGCGGGTGACGAGACGCTCGCTGAGCCCGGCGAGCCGCCGCGGCGGCGTGTCCGAGGCAATCACGATCTGTCGATCCTGTTGGTGCAGTGCATTGAAGACGTTGAAAAACTCGTCCTGGGTTTGCACCGTGCCGCCGAGCTTTTGTACGTCGTCAACGATCAGCACCTCTGCCGACTCGTACTTCTCCTGGAACGCGGCGCGTTCACCGGTCTCGACGCTCTTGATGAACTGGCGGACGTAGGACTCCGTGTCGACCAGCACCGTGTAGTGCGACTGCATCGTGATGTGTGCGATGGCGTGCAGCAGGTGAGTCTTACCCAGACCGGAACTGGAGTAGATGAACAGCGGATTCGTGTCTTCCCCGGGGTGGAACGCCACCCGGCGGGACGCGGTCACGGCGATCTGGTTGGACGTGCCTTCGACGAAGCGCTCGAAGGTCGCCTGGTTGAGCACGGAGGGACGGCTGCGCGCCGGTTGAATCGGCAGGCTGCGCTCGGCGGAGAGCGTGGGGTCATCGCCCGACGACAAGTCAAGCGCTTGCGTGACCGGCTCGGGCGGCGCCTGGACGCGCAGCTCAATCTCCATGGAGCGGCCCGATGCCTGGCGCACCGCCGAGGCGAGCTGCGGATAGTAACTGCCGCGCAGGGTCTCGAGCTTGATCACGGTCGGCACGCCGACGTGAAGCACCCCGCCGCGAATCTCAATCGCGTGAGTGTCGGCGAACCAGGTTTCGAAGGTCTCCCGATCGAGCGAACCTCTCAGGAGTTGCAGGGTGCGCTGCCACATGGCGCGATGGTCCGAATGCGGATCGCCAAATGAGCGGGCGGATCGAGTGACCATGCCGCTGTCGCCTCCTTATGGAAAAGACCGCTGCAAGCGAAGTGGATGCCCTGTCGGGCTGACCGGATTCGCCGCTCAAGAGATGGGCTGCTTGAGGGAACATACTAACCAGCATCTGCGCGCACAACAGCAAGTGGAAGAACTGGCCCCGGACCGAGCCTGACCAGATATCTTTCCACGTTTTCTCCGACTCATCCACGAGCACAGGGCGGCGTCTTGACAACGCTCGTTCTGTCGATTCTGCTTCGCCTGCGTCCGGACAAATGCCCCGCCGGAATGGCAGAAGCCGATCTTGCGTAGAATGCGCGAAATAGTGACGTCGCGAGACGATCGCGCTGCTCTGCGCCAGCAAGGTTCGCGATCCGCTGGCGCGTCGGGAAGGACGAATCGCCTTGTTGATCGCCATCGACATCGGCAACACGACCCTTCAGATCGGTGTGTTTAACGACCGTAAAATTGTCCATACTTGGCGTCTGGCGACGCAGCACGACCGGCTCTCCGATGAATACGGCATCTTCGTCGCCTCGCTGTTGCGTTACGAGGGAATCCAGATCGCCCAGATCGACGGCGCCATCATTTCGTCGGTCGTGCCCGCTCTCGCCCCGGTGTTCCAGGATGTCTGCCGCAAGTTCCTGCGCACCGAGCCCTTGCTGGTGTCCCCGCACATGCGCAAGCCAGTTCGGATCGGGATCGAACACACCGAGGAGCTCGGCGCTGACCGCATCGTCGACGCGGTGGCGGCGCTGTCCAGATACGGACCGCCGCCGCTGATCGTGGTCGACTTCGGCACGGCCACCGTGTTTGACGCGATCAACGAGCACGGCGTTTACATCGGCGGCGCGATTTCGCCCGGGATCGGCATTTCCACCGAGGCGCTGTTCGACCGCGCCAGCCGGCTGGCGCGGATTGACCTGGATCGCCCGCCCGCGGCGATCGGGACGCGCACCGAAACGGCACTGCAGAGCGGGATCCTGTTCGGATATGTCGGACTCGTGGAGGGGATCATCGCGCGCTTCCGTCAGGAACTGGGCGACGCCCGCGTCGTCGCGACCGGCGGCTGGGCGCCGCGGATCGCCGAGGAAACGGACATCCTGGACATCGTCGACGAGGACCTGATTCTCTGGGGCCTGCGCGAGCTGTACTACTTCAACGCCGAAGGCACCCCATGAGCGGCGGCGGCGATGTTCCGGCGCCGCAGCCGCTCGGCGGCCGGCGGGTCACACTGGGGGTCACCGGCTCCATCTCCGCATACAAGAGCGTCGAGGCGGCGCGCCGGCTGGAAGACGCCGGAGCCGTCGTCGATGTCGCGCTGACTCCGTCGGCAGCGCGCTTCATTCC
>VXTH01000211.1:0-3338 GCA_009837565.1 Chloroflexota bacterium
TCTGGGACTACGTGATCGACGCCGACGGCAAGACCCACGACCTGCTGATCGCCACGCGGCGGATGAAGTCGCCGCGCTCTGGCTCGTAGAACTTCCCGACCACCGGCTACTCGACCAGACCGTGCAGGCGGTTGAAGTCGACGTGGCGATCCGCATTCAACTCCCGGCCCGCCAACCCTGAGTAGTCAGCGTCATATCTCCAGGCGCGGAAGACCCAGTTGGCCAGGTCGCCGCGTTGCTTCATCTGGAACGGCGAGACCCACTCCCAGACGACTGTTCCCTGTGAGTCTACCTCGAACAGACGTCCTGCGGCGCCTTCGGTGACCAGATGATTGTCGTTCGGCAGTCTGGCGACGCCGGAGATGTGGGCGGAGAAGAACTGTTCTCGCGGATCGCCCTGGAAGACGACGTCGAACTCGTCCGTTTCCGGGTCGATCGAGAGGATGCGGGAGTAGGCCAGGTCCTGCAAGCGGTGCATCCCGTTGTCGTAGACCAGTACGCGGCCGTCGTCCTGCCACGAGGCGTGGTGCTGATGGGAGATCTCGGGTTGGCCGAATCGCCAGCGCAGCGTGCCGGGGCCGTCGTCCTCCGGTGGATCGACGATGCCGATCGTGCTGACGTTTCGGGCTGAGAAGAGCAGGCCGCCATCCGGGGTCTGTTCGATGCTGTTGACGTGGGTCCACTCCCAGGTGTTCTCGAGCGGACAGATGATCGCATCCTCGGGCTTGAGCACCTTCCAGAGGTGAATCCGGCTGACCTCGGCGCCCTCGGCGTCGATTTCGATGATGTCGTCGCCCATCATGTTGGGCGGCATTGGTTGCTCGGGCTGACGTCCGCCGCCGATCACGGCCTTTTCGATCTCCTTGGTCATCTCGACCCACTCGAGGGTCACGGTGTGTCCGTTGTCGAGGCGGTGGAAGTCGTGGTGGATGCCCGGGTTGTCGTACTCCCAGACAGTGTTGCCGTCCCAGTCGAGTTCTCGCAGCCCATTACCGCGGCCGCCCAGCATGTTGAAGATTTCGGGCGGACCGCCGGGATCGACGGCAAAGCGCGATTCGGTCCCGCTGGTACGCGGCGCGGGCGGATGCTCGGGCGCGACCAATGCCAGCAGGTTGCCGTTGGGCAGGAGCTCGACGGTGAAGAAGCGCCGGTCGTCGATGCGCCAGCGGTGGACGACGCGGCCCTGCATGTCGATCAGCACGGCGTCGTTGGCGTTGGTGCCGCAGACCAGGGTGTAGCCCTTGGATGAACGGGCCGGATTGTGATGAGTCAGTCCTGTCGGTCGGTGGATTGGCCAACCCATGTTCTCAGGCCTCCTCTGCGTACATGGTGTTTCCGGCCTCGACGAGCGGCAGCACCTCATGCGCAATCCGCTCGGCCTCTTCCAGATGTGGGTAGGCGGAGAGGATGAACTCGTCGAAGCCCATCCGCCGGTAGGCGGTCAGTTCATCGGCGGCCTGTTGCGGCGTGCCGACGATCGCCGTGCCGAGGTTGACGCGGACGCGCGAGATGCCGTTCCAGAGCCGCTCGCCGAGGCGGTCGTCATCGACCCGCCGGGCCTGGGCCGCCGCGCCGACCATGGCCGTTGACTTGACCGCCGCCGCCCGTTGGGCGAGAACGTCGGGATGCGCTTCGGAGAGCAGGTCCGCCGCCGCCGCCCAGGCTTCGGCTTCGGTCTCGCGCACAACCAGGTGGGTCCGCAGCCCGAACCGAGGCCGTCGCCCGGCGAGGCTGTACGCGTCGCGGGCCCGATCGAGCAGGGCGGCCATCGCATCCTGCGGCTGAATCCAGCAGAGCAGGACGTCTCCGCGCTCGGCGGCGAGGCGCAGTGCGGCGTCCGAGGCGCCGCCCAGGTACCACTCCGGCCCGGGTTGAGCGGGTCTGGGAGCGACGATCGCGCCGTTGAGTTGGACCGATTCGCCGCCGAAGTCGAGCGGGCCGCCGGTGTCCCAGAGTTGTGCGCAGGCGTCGATGAATTCGTCCGCCTGGGCATAGCGGTCGGCGTGGGACCCGCCGATGCCGAGGCGCTCGTTGTCGCCCTGGATCCCACCGGGCACGATGTTGATGTCGATTCGTCCGCCCGAGATTTCATGCAGCGTCGCCGCCTGCTGGGCGAAGAGCCCGACCGGCGTGATGCCGGGCCGAACGGCGATCAGCAGTCGAATCTCTGAGGAGACCGCGCAAAGCGCAGAGGCCGTGGTCCAGGTCTCGGCCAGCGGTGCGGCGTGTTCAAAGGAGCCGTTGGCGAAGCGGGTCGGAATCAATAGAGAGTGATAGCCGAGCCGCTCGGCGTTGAGCACGACATCCCGGAGGTAGGTGAAGCTCGGCTCGCGCTGCGCGCGCAGTGAGCCGATCCGGTCGCCGTCGCCGTCAATCGGGACGAACCAGCTGAACTTAGGCGGCGGGCGCTCGCTCATGGCCCAAGTCTATGCATCGAGGAAGTCGTTGACCTCCTGGAGAAAGCAATCGAGCTGGTCGTGGTGGACCCAGTGCCCCGCTTCGGCGATGCCGACCCGTTTGGCCTGGGGGAATGACTCAGTCCGCTCATCCTCGTTGGGGTCGCCCTGGGATTCGAGACCGGCGATCAGGAGGGTGGGCATTCGTACACGGCCCCAGATTTCCTGGGCGTCGGTCTCGTTGAACGGATACGGCGACGACGAGCGGGCGTAGTTGTCGAACTTCCAGATGAAGGTGCCGTCCTCGTTCTGGTGGACGGCATGGGTGGTCAGGTGCAGCGCCTGCTCGTCCGAGAGCCGCGGGTTGGCCTCCTGCATCCGCTCGACGGCGTCGTCCAGCGTGGGATAGCGGCGGGGCAGACGGCCGGCGAAGTGGTGGGTGTCAGAGATCCACTCCGACATGCGCTGGTGCGCGGGGACGGCCGAGTGGGAGTCGGTGACACGGCGCGAGGGGCTGAGGCCTTCGATCGCGATCAGCTTCGCCACCCGATCGGGATAGATGCCGGCGTACTCGAGGCAGATGCGCCCGCCGAGCGAGTGGCCGAGCAGGGTAACCGGCGCGAGGTGCTTCTGTCGCACGAGCTGGGCCAGGTCGTAGACGTAGTCGATCATCGAGTAGCCGGAGCCATTGACCCACTCGGAGTCGCCGTGGCCGCGCAGGTCGGGAGCGATGACGTGATAACGGTCCTTGAGCGCCAGCGCGACCCAATCCCAGGAGCGGCAATGGTCGCGGCCGCCATGGACAAGGATCAGCGGCGGCGCGGTCGGATTGCCCCAGTCGACGTAATGCAGTCGGAGGCGCTGGGAGAAATAGTTCTGTGTTGCCGGGTAGTCGGTGAGTTGGGTCATGGGAGGATCGTAAAGGGTGGGTTGGTAACGGAG
>VXTH01000046.1:0-27826 GCA_009837565.1 Chloroflexota bacterium
GTCAGCCCGTCACGGTCTGCGCGTCCTGGTGCTTGGTATCGGCTTGCCATATCTGGTCTCCCTCACCTACGGCAAGTATACCATATAATCCCCGTTTCAAAGATCACCTCCTCTTTGCCACAAGGACAACTGTCCCTACCGGTCATGGCTTGCAGCTGCTCTGGGCAGTCTTCGGCTGGGCACCGGAATTCTCGATTCGGAGCGATGGCTCGCATCGTCTCAATCAAGGTTTCGTGATCGCGGTCGACGCGCCTCCCGGACAGTATCTCGTGGATGACGGAGCGAAAGTACACCCTCGGCGAGTCCCCAGGAACTGTGCGCCGCACGACATTCCGACCCGGCAAAACTGCGTCAAAGGTCTGGCAGTCTTCAATGCCGCGAATCGTGCTGGGCCTTGGGATAGATCCCCTCGGGATGCTCCTTAGCTGGGAGAGATCGATGATTACTGCGGCCAGTTGCAGCAGCGCCGCTTCTGCCTGCGGATACCCGTTGCGGACAGTGTGCCGTACGGTCGATCCGTCGATGACGATGATTCGGGTGACACGTTCGAGGCCACGCTCTGCGGCCAGCATGTGAGGGCCCTCAACAACCCCCTGCGAGGCGTCATAGCGAATGGTTCCTTGGAACTCTCTGACGCTGTCGCTCTCGACGAGGCGCCAAAGGGAATCTCCACTAGCGTACTCGTTGCGGTAAGCCATCAGCTTCCCGATCCCTCTCTCGGGGCCGTAAACCGATCGATCTGCACCGGCAATGTGTACGGGCTCGACATGGTCCGCACCTTCAGAAAACCAACCTCTTTGACACGCCTAACGCTCGAGGTGAAATCCGCAAAGTCGTTGTACTGGTCCAACTCACGTGTTTCGCCCGTGTTGTTGAGGTGAGAGAGGAACCAGTTTTCGGTGCTGCGGAGGATGTTGCGCTGGACCGAGGATGGCTCCTGAGTCGAGTAGACAAGGCCGATATTGAACTTCGCGCCTTCCTTCGCAGTTCGGGCCCAGATGTTGCGCGTGTCCTCCTCACTCCCCCGTGGCAAGACGGTGTGCGCCTCTTCGACGTAGACTATGACGGGGTCGGGCCGGAGATACGAGCCATCTTCACCCTTGACTGGGTTCGTGAATCGCTGCTGTTGCCGGGTGAAGATCGCGCGCATGATCCGCTCCGCCGATTGCTCGTTCATCACGGGATCACCGAGTGCCTGATCGAGAATCACGAGCTTCCCTTCTCCGAGATCGGCAACAATCTCATCCGTGTAGTCCGCGTTCCGCTGAGGATCGTGCCACTCTCGGCACTCACGAATCGCTCTGACGCCTCGCGTGTTCTCGAAGATTCCCAGCAGCCCAGAAAGACGGTCGTCGCTCCAGTTCCGACCGTCGTGGTCTCTGCGGTACCTCTCGTTGAAGCTCTTGCCGTCGCCGCTCGCGAGCCATTCACCCAGGCGCTTGCAGAAATCGATCGCCGCGTCCCATGTCACCCTGCCGCTTTCGTGCACAAGTCCACCAGCGCCTTCGATCACCTGGGCGTTGAAGAGCTTGCCACTCGCAGTCCCTGTCGACACGTTAGGGCGCGGAAGTTTGAATCCCGCGTCCGCGAGGATGCACTGATAGACGAATACTGCCCTCCTGTAGCGCTTGTACTCCGAGTAGTCCACGATGCCGGGTGGAGCTGACAACTCCGTATTCCGAAACGAGGCGATGTACCCAGCTGTCTCAGTCGCGATGCGGTCGTCAATCAGCTGCTTGCCCATCTCGAGGGATCGAAGAGTTTGGGCTAGCTCTCGTACATTTGACGGTGGCTGCTGCGGCAACTCCGGTCCGAAGAAGTTCATCCTGGTGATCCGACGCTCAGGGTCGTTGGGGTGCGGCGTCAGACCGTATGTCACAACGTCGCTCAGCTCCGCTCCTCGGAGAAATCTGACATTCCGCAAACAACCGTCATCCTGCGGGTTGTCGTTCG
The DNA here is from genome assembly GCA_009837565.1 of Chloroflexota bacterium. Taxonomy (GTDB): domain Bacteria; phylum Chloroflexota; class Dehalococcoidia; order Bin125; family Bin125; genus Bin125. Next base: position 1,954 of record VXTH01000046.1, read on the forward strand.
CGTACTCACCATTCGGGTCGATGATCAGTTGTGCGACGCGCTCCTTTCCGTCGCCCGCGAGCCGCAGCGCGTAAACCGCACGGGCGAGCGTTTTGACGGTGTTCGATTTCCCTGTCCTAGTCATTCCGAAGAGAGCAGTTCGCTGCGCCACGACATCGCGAGTTGACATCAGCACCGGCACAGACTCTGGACGCCCATCGTCCAATGCCGCGGCGTACTTGACCTCGCCAATGCGCACGCGAGCAAACTCGGATGCTTCGTCTGTCGAGAAGTTGACAATCCGCTTCAAGGCATCTCCAACCGGCTTGTACACCTTCATGCCTTGTCCCGCGTAGAAGTTGTCGATGTCGCTCCCGAACGCGAGGCGCCACTTCCCGGACTCTCTGTCCTTGACCATGCGGAACGTACCGAGAATGGAACAGCGCAGCCCCGCAAACCTCATCTGGTTCAATGTGAACTGGTCCGTGTTCCGGTTCTCGTCCCAGTTGTCAGGGCTATCCGAAGCTCGCTGACCCGCCAAGAACCGCGCCTGCTGCATCTCGATGTCGTTTGGGAGGGCGCTGCTTCCAAGAACCCGCAGAAGCAGTAGCGAGGGCATCTCTTGGGCCGGCTCTGTCCCGTCCTCGAGCGCTCCCTGCGATCGACCTGCGAGTAGTAGGCAGCCTTGGGGCACCCCTCCGACTTGCTGTCGAAGTGCGTCATGGACCAGGACGTGCGCCTCGCCGAAGTCCATTCGAATCAGGTCGCCCACAAGGCAATCATCCTCCAGCAGATCTCGGATCTCTCGCGCCGCGCTGAAGGCACGATCAGACGACGCCTCGAGCGCCATGTCTTGCTCGATGCGGCCAAGGAAATCGGGACTCTCAGGCACTGAATCGGTCAATCTCTGCCTCCCAGGTGAACTACGGCGCCAACGAACTCTGTCCTCAGGCTGCTTGCCACATTTCGTCAAGCGGTGCTAGCGATGGCACAGCACCGACCCATTCTAGATTCACGCTGTGCGAGCCCCCTGGAATCCTGGTGCTACGAAAGGCTCTTCCGTCCTGGACAGGCAGAATGCGCTGCACCCTCACGCACCTGGCGAGGACCGGCACCAGTCGAAACGGGGATGGAAGCTGGTTTGCGGCATTAGGGGTAGATGCGGCTGGAGAGGTCTGTTTTGTGAGGCTGGGTACGATTGTCCCTAGCGACGGTACAGACTCAACCAGGCCGGTCATTCGGCGCGGGTCTCGTTTGGGTCCGAGCGGGCGGCCTGTGATGGTCGGTTGCGGTATGCGAGCCAGAAACTGAGCGCTGCCAACAACGGCGACACGGCTGCTCCGCCGTAGAGTCCCAGCAGCGCGGCGAGGCTGGCGAATGCGAGCCCAATCGACGGGCCGAGGGCGCTGCCCAGGTCGAGCAAGGTGGCGTAGGCGCTGAGCACGACATTGCATGGTCGGGCGGGGCGAGGTCGCCCGAGGGGGCGTACAGGGCCACAGTCAGCGCCGTGGAGGCGACGAAGGAGGAGAGAACAGCGAGCAGTATCAGCCAGATCGAATAGGAGACGGCCAGGACGAACACTCCGCCGCGCCGAGCTACACGCCGCCAATCGTTCCCATGCGATCGATCCCCGAGTAGGCGCCTATCCGGAACCCGTGGTTGTGGTCGCCGGCCTCGGTCAGCACGGTCCAGAAGCAGCCCATGCGGACGGTCGTCCAGCAGAATCCCTAGCCCATCCTCGCCGCCAGGAGCAGCTCGAAGGCGGTGGACCAGCCGTAGCTGAGCGTGACCACGACGGAGAGCAACAATGCTCCAATAGAGGGACCGCGCTGCCCGAAACACTGGAAGATCACGACCGCTAGGAGGCTGGTGACGAGCCGAACCAACCGATTTGCGGAAGCAGGATGCCGACCGCCGGCAGCGATAGCACTAAGGCTTCAGGCTGCGAGGGGATCACGGAATAGAGCGTCAAGTCGCCGGAAATGTTGATGTGACGGCCATCACGACAGCGATCACCGCGAGCGGCACGCCGCGCGAGGCTCACCTCTCGGCGGCGAGGTCACTCATCGCCGCAACATATCAGGCAATGGGAACACGACTGGGACGCCGCTACTGTCCTCTGGTCCACCTGGCGAGAGGGACACGAACCGGCGGAGTACGAACAGACACCACACCGAGTGCTGGCTGTTGGAGCGTCATATCCCAAACACATTCGCAGTAAGAACCCTCTTGCGCTCACCCCAAATGTCTACTTCTTCGCCAGCGCCGGTGGTCTCTCCTGTGAGAGGCCAACGTCTTTTCGCTACCACGCTTGGTCGCTGTGGCTAGGCTCGATAGTCAATTGCGATCACGATTCCAGCCACGATCTCCTCCACCTCATCAGCCCTGAGCACGCCGACTCGCCGCATCAGCCGCTCCGTCGAAACACTTCGAACCTGCAGGAAGTCGGCCGCCGAGTCTGCCTGAAGGCCGTTCCGGTCGGTCACCGGGATCAGGAACTTGTTGAATCGCTCGGAGAAGTCAGATTGCCACGTGGTGAGCGGAACGATGATGCGAACCAGTGACGTATCGAAGGCAGGGGAACTGACTACAACGGCGGGGCGATCGCGCTGCAACTCAGCCCCGACAGCACGCGGCAACCGAACCAGCCAAACCTCGCCCCGGGTTGGAGTCTCGTCGCTCAATGAGAACTCCGCCGTCTACTCGGTTTCGTCGCTGGGGAGTTCATCCCAGGCAGCGGTCTCGACGGGGTCGACCACCACTGCGGCGCCCTGCAGCATTCGGTGTCGCTCCTCGAGAGATTGGCGGGCCAACTCTCTCAGCGATGCACGCCGTTCGCGACCAGTGCTCCTTTGCTGAGATATGCCAGGGATATAGCTCTCGGCATCCTCCGTCGTAATCATGCTCTCTGCCAATGCCCGCAAGACAAGCCGTCGAAACAGGGCCGGCGCCTCGCTCGACTGGTAGGCATGTGGCTCCGTCCGATGCCAACCTTGAGTTCGGAACTGGATGTTGAGTGAGCGATAGAGATCTTCTCCGATGATGTCGAGATCACGTGCGCGCCGGATCCAAGCCTGCATGCTGAGGCCCCAGCGGCGCTTGAGCAGGCCAAGTTCGTCGAGATCGAGCCCGCGACGGTGTGTGCCTAGCTCGCGTCGCGCAGCCTCTGCCGGAACCAGGAACGCTGCTGCGAACCGATGAGCAAATGGCTCGTCCAGCTTGGCGTCTCCCGTTTGTTCCATGATCAAATGGCCGAGTTCGTGCGCTGCATTGAAGCGCTGCCTGTCGGGAGGTACGGCAGTGTTCAACACCAGGATGGGACTCCGATTGGCCCAGCCGGACAGCGCATCGAATCCCCATTTTTCGTGCCAGCCAATAACGGAGCCGCCGCGTTCCTCGATCAACTCAAGGAGGCCATCAATCGGTCGATCTCCAAGTGACCAGTGCATTCGGAGCGCTGCGGCGGCGTACTCGCAGTCGTTGACGTTCTGGACCTCGATTGGACCGGGTAGGTCGTGCCAATCGCCCAGATGGAAAAGGCTTCGGAGTCGGAATTCCCCTTCCAGCTTTTGCTGCGCGATGGCGGTCAGTTGATTCTGGCGCGCCTTGCTCAGGTTCGCGTGCTTGCGAAAGGCCTCCCACCGAATCTCGATCGCCTCTTCAGTGAGCAGCGACGACGCCGTCACGTTGAGCGCCTGCGCGATGTCGGAGATCCGGGTCGGGTTCGGCTGAGCCAACCCCTTCTCGTACTTGGACAGAGCCTGCTTCGAGATAGGATGCTCCAGCTTCGCCGCCAGACCCTCCAGGGACAGCCCGGCTGCCAGCCGCGCCTGGCGCAGTCGGGTCCCCAACATCGGGGCGCCTCCTCCCGTCTCAAACGTAAACGCAGTGTAACGATTCGAAGGTCGTCCACCCTCAGTTGACAATTCTACGTGGGACAGGCACTCTTGTCCACAGGACAGAACGTCTCCAAAGAGGCAGTTACGGAAAGGAATGCGATCGAACTCCGAGCGCGAGGTGCCCGACCCAAGCCAATCAACGACAAGGCCGAAGGGCTCCTCCTCGGGCCCACACGCCGACTCCATCCCAAGGAGACGATCGATGACTACGACACAGCGAGATGCGATCGACACGACCGACGAGGGCTTCACGCTCATCGTTGACAACAAGGAGTACTTGGTGAAGTCCGAACTGCTCACCGGACGGGAGATCATGAAGCTTGCCGACATTCCGTTCGCGGACGGGCTGATTCAGCTTCTGCCTGACGGCACCCAGGTGCTGATTGGGCTCGACGAAGCAGTCGACCTCAAGCAGGGTGACCACTTCAAGCGCCCACCCCGCTTCAAGCGGGGGATGTCCTCATGACAATGGAGCGGCGTCTGCGGGAAGTTGAGCTACTGCGTCAGCGGTACTCGCGAGTCGAGCATGGCTCCGATCTCGATTGGTTGATGTTCAAGGACTTCCCCCTGCCTTCAGGCTGGGACCGTGGGTCTACAGACATTCTGGTACTGATCCCGCCTGGGTATCCGGAGACCCCACCTGACAACTTCTACGTGCCCAACGGACTGCGTCTCCAGTCGAACACCGTGCCCGGCAACTTCGCTGAAGGTCAGGAGGTCCTCGGTGCATCCTGGGCTCAGTTCTCCTACCACGCCGAGACCTGGACACCGACCCACGACCTGTGGAATGGGGACACACTCGTAACGTTCATGACCGCCGTCGAGCGGCGGCTAAGAGAGGCCAACTGAAATGAGTGTTCTCGTCATCGCAGACGACCTGTGGAGCAGGCTTCGGGATCATCTGCTCGCTGATCGCGAGGAACGCGCCGGCTTCCTGCTGGCCAGATCTGCCGGGCCCAGACTGATCGTTCGCGACCTCGTGTTGATTCCTGACGATCAGCTTGAACGCGGCACGGATTCCGTCTCGGTTACTCCACCGGCGCTTGTCGATGTGATGAACCGGGCCGTCCGCGAGGACATGATCATCGTCGAAGCGCACAGCCATCCACAGTCGTGGGAAACGGTGCGCTTCTCGGACTTGGACGACCAAGGCCAGCGAGAGATGGTCGTCTATCTGGCAGACGTGATGCCGGGACGAACGTACGGCGCGATCGTCGTAGGTCAGTCCGCCGTGGCAGGCAGGTTATGGCACGGTAGGCGATGGACCCCACTCGACCACGTACTTGTGACTGGACCTCACATCGAGCTGTGGTCCGGTGACGGAAGCCCGATGACGCGGAACTCACGCGCTTCAGTACGGCACTCGGATCGTTACGATCGTCAGGTCCGAGCGTTTGGGCAACAAGGCCAAAGCAAGATTGCCCGCTGTCGCGTGGCCGTCGTTGGAGAGGGTGGAATCGGTTCAATCGTCACGGTTCAGCTCGCCCACCTCGGCGTGCGCGATATCGCGCTGATCGACGCCGATCGCGTCGAAGAATCAAACCTCAACCGGCTCGCAGGCGCAACCCCCTCAGATGTCGGCCAATTGAAAGTCGACCTCGCTGAGGTCCAGTTCCGGCGAGTGAGTCCCGTAGCGTCCATCTGCTCAGTTCCCGAGGAGATTCGAACTGAATCAGCTCTAGAAGCTGCTCAGAGCGCAGACGTGTTGTTCGGCTGTGTCGACACAGATTCCGGTCGCCTGATTCTAAACGAGCTAGCTGTGACGCACGCCATCCCCTACATCGACTGCGGATCAGGCATCGACGCGCCTGATGGCCGCATGAGTGCTGCCGGCGGTCAAGTCGTTGTCTGGGTTCCCGGCCGACCGTGCCTCCTCTGTTGCGGTGAGATTGACCGTGCCATCGCCGCTGAAGAACTGGAGAGCGAAGATCTACGGGCATTCCGAAGGGGACGTGGCTACATCTCCGGCTCCGATACACCCGAACCATCGGTGATCTCACTGAACGGAACGGTGGCATCATTGGCAGTAACGGAGTTCATCGCGCTTCTCACTGGGTTCCGGCCGGCCAACCACTACACCTACTACGACATGTTCAATCAGCGTGTCGGTCAGCGTCTCGTCAAGAGGAATCCGCTCTGCTTCACATGCTCCACAGAGGGGACTGGCGACTCAGCCAACGTGAAGCGATACAGCCGAATAGCCGTGCCAATGGATCTTCCGGCTTAGCTGCAGCGCAGCACCAGCTCCCCTCGGCCAAAGCAAGAGTGGAATGGGGCTTGCCACACTCATGCAGAAGCCGGGGACTGTAGTGGGTAACGGCTCGGGTCGGGCAGGTCCTACAGAGCCACTTCCCACTTGAACGTTCGCAGTACAGTCCCTCTTGGCCTACCACCCAAGACAGATTCGAGAACCTTCTCGTTGACCTTCACCATCGCTTAGTGCCTTGGCTGCGATCGGCCGAGCTCAGCCGCGGCTGTTCCCGCCTCCAGCGCACCGTGCTCGGACCGAGCTATCCGCTCGGGGAACCCCGCTTTGCCGCCGCCGTTGACCGCCATAGATTCTGCGCCCCTATCGTCGAGACCGGCTCCGGCTCTCCGAGTCCACCAAGGGGAGTACCTCCAGGACCTGCACGCATCCGCAAGGTTGGACCAGATGGGATGATCGCACCGGGGCCAAATCAAATCATCATTCCCAACTGTCGGCCAGAATCAGTATTGGCGAAAGTGACGTAGAAGACTCGTCGTTCCGCCTCGATTTGGGCCGGCGCCTGAGCATTCCTGTTCCATCGGATGCCGTCGCGCTCTCCGAGGAGAACGACCACATGGAACTCCCTCCCCTTCTCGCGAAGCGCGGTCATGAAGTGGAGTGACCGCCCCCAGAACTCCTCCGTGTCGCTCTCCGATGCACCGCCCTCAAGGGGTGGAACGTAGACGAGTTGCGCCACGTCGCGCTCACGGAAGGGACCATTGGCCATTGTCCCTCTCCTTCGTCGACGGCAACCACATCATCCTCTGGAGCGACGCGATTGACCCAGAGTCGAGCCACTGTCTAGCAACCCCTGCCGACTCGAGCGACTTCCTCAGTTGGCTCGCCGCACCGGTGCGATCACTGGCGGGTTCAGTGCCTGTTGACACTTCGCAGTGCCAGGTGTCCGCGCGTCACGAATCATGCCCCTTGGAGTGTGAACGCCGCCCAAAAGGACCGGGCGGAGTAGGGGGTTGGCTCAGACGAGGGAGGCGCCGAACTCCGCTGTCGGCTGAGTGTACGCAGAGCGGCGTGACCTGAAGCTAGGACATCAATCTCGGGCTCCGTAGAGTCGCGGAGCCACAGCTGAGCCTTCCGGAGGGCAGTTGCTGGCAACATATCGTGGTTGAGCATTCCGTCATAGAACTTGTACATGACGAGCGCGGTGGCGAAATCATCTACAGCCCATAGAGTTGAGACGACCCCGGCTGCTCCTGCCGCGATAAACGCCGAAGCCAGGCTGAAGCACTCATCAATATCGCCGTAGCCTTGCGCTACTCCGGTCTCGCATGCGGAAGCAACGACAATCCGTGCCGGGATGTTGAGTCCGGCGATCTCCAGAAAGGCGAGTTCTTCCTCGCCGGCGAGTGAGAGTGACGCAGAGAAAATCGGCTCGTACAGCCCGGCACCGGCATGGCAAGCTAGATGGATATGGGTGCCAGTTGATAGCCCCTCAAGCAGGTTCTGTTTCGTCGCCTCCTCTCTCGTGAGCATGAGGGTGTCAGCATCGGGCAGCAACTTGCGCACGAGTACCGCTTCCAGTTCGGTCCCTGGCAGAGGGTCCGGATTCGGCAGCGGGTTTGCGACTCCAACCCAGCGGATTGGTTGGCCGCCTCGATGAGCTGCCCGCTTGACGCACGCGGTGCGCATACGGGCGGAAGGAGCAAAGGTCACGTCGAAGTCATCGAGGAGGCAGCGACGATCCCGCTCCTCGCTTGTCCACCCAATGGCATGGAGCGGTAAGAGTCCCAGTAGGCCCGTCGGGACCAGTGTCACTCCATGCGCCCGGCGCCGAGTCAAGACTTTGCCGACCGGCCCAATGAGGTTCTCGCCGATTAGTGAAGACAGCGCTACCAGCGAGCGATCCAAGTCTCCCTCACCCGAGAACTGGGCCAAAAGGTAGGCATCGGACGAACCGTCGCCCTCATTCGATCCGGTACCGAAGAAGAGATTCAGGACGATCGTCTCTGAGTCACAGTTAGAGGCGTGTACGGCTTCAAGTTCAGTTCTACCGCTCACGTCCCGATCAACGATGATCGCATAGGAGCCGCTCGGCGCCGAGCCCAGATATACGAGGGGGTGACCAGGTTGGGCCGCCTGACTCAGCTCGTCCAGATCAGGGACGTCGAGCGCGCGCTCGAACGTTGGAGTGCGACTGACTTCTGCTCGTACAAGGTCGAGCCGATCGGCGAGTGCAGACTGCGTACCCGACTCTTGCGCAAGGAATTCTGCACGAAGTGACTTGGTCGTGTCAACGATTGCGGCGCTCAAGCCGGGATTGAGATGGGACAGAGCCTCCAGATTTAGTTGCTCGTCAAGCGTTATGAGTATGAGTTCCCGAGCTCGACCCAGTTCGATGGCCTTGATCGCTTCGACAAGACGCCCAACCCTGACCAGAGTACTTGCGGCGAAGCGGAAGTCGGTGGGCACGTCCTCGCTGTGTGCCGACATCCTGTCCCTTGCATGTGCATATCTGGAGATCGATGCCGCAGTGGCGTCAACCAGCGTTTCTGCTGCGTCCGCGGCAAGTTCATAGTCGCCTTGGTCCTCCGCGAGCACGCGCAGAAGCCGACTGGCCTTACGGGCGCTCGCAGGATCAGTCTCGGCCGACAGGGCAGTCAGGGAGCGCTTGAGGGCCTCAATGGCGTTGTCCTTTTCGGTCCGTGCTAGCCGAATCTCACTAACCAGCAACCAAGCAGAACCGAAACGCATCGGCGAAACTGAGAGCGGGCTGTGGCGGATCGACTCGAAGCAGTTCTTTTCGGCGTCATCGAGTAGGCGGGCTTTATCGTCGGGAGGTGTATCCGGTAGAAGAGCGAGGTCACGTGTCTGTGCTGCGAGATTGAAGCAGGCTTGGGCTTGGATCTCCGTGTCTTCAGCTGCACCCCCCGCGATTCGAGCTTGTGCCGAATGAGCTATGGCCGTCTGAAGATTGGACCTTCGGTCGCCTGCCCCGTCTTGGGAGTAGACCCTTGCGAGGTTCAACTGCGTGAACGCCCAGTCGCGCGGGTCTCGCTCAAACGACCTCTGGGCGAGCGCCTGTTCAAACAAGTCGCGAGCCTGGTCGAGGTCGCCCGCATTCGCTCGTTCGATCAGGAACAGGGCCATGTTGGTCTGCGCCATCGCCTTGGTGTCCGGGTCGTCGATTTGCGATAGCAGTCCCATTGCTTCGCTGATGTAGCGGTTAGCGCTGGCCAGATTCGCCGCCGGGTCTCCCTTGAGCCGATTGAAGTGCCCTCCGCCAAGGTTCATCACAAGGGCGATGCGAACCGACAGATCATCGATTTCGGGATGCTCATCCATGAGCGCGAGTGCGCGATGGCAGTATGAGATCGCCAGCTCGATACTCTCGCTACGTCCCGCGCTGTCATCTTGAAGTAGAGCCCCTGCGGTGACTACTGCAACGTCTGTTTCAAGCAACGGGTTCGTCCCCGGCACAATTTTCTCCATCAGCTCTTTGCCAACTCGAGCCCTTTGTCGGAAGTCGTTGCCTTGTCTCGCCTCTTCGTAGGCCCTGAGAAATGGGAGGAATGTTCGCTCGAAGTGAGCGCGAACGGCAAACACCTGCTGGCCCCACGCGCCTGAGTAATCTCCTTGCCGGCAGCGCTGCACGGTTGTCAGCAGCATTCGCGCGCGCTGGCGTTGCGATTCGTCAACCGCGGACTGCAAACGGAACAGGAACAAATCCTCCGCCTCGTCCGTCAAGACCTCTGGGCGACGCGCCACGACTTGACGCAACTCCTGCTCACTGGTCACTCCTTCTATCTCGCTCGCTGCAGCTAAGACTCGCGTCGGCAACTGGATCGACTCAACCTTGCGCAACAGCGATTGATAGTGAGGAGCCTTGTCGGCGAGAGATTCCAGGTCGCCGGCCATTGCTCCGAAGTCGGAATCGATGTCCTCACTCGTTGCTGCCAGAACCTCGTCGAATGTGGCAAGGACAGCCGGGCCGCGTATCTCCTGGAGATTGCGCCTCAGTTCCCGCTGGACGGAATGCACAATCTCGTCCTGACTTTCGAGTGGATCATCACCGTCGTCAGTCTTCCGAGCTTCGATAAGGGGGGCCGCCTTCGCCAGTCGCAACACGAGCATCGGCTGACTGCGTCGATTGGGATGCTGGCACTTCGGACACCTAAATGAGATGAGACCGGGGAAGTCCCGAATGAGATCAGGGCGCTCTACTGCATCAATCGCTAGCCAAGTGAGCCGCGACATCGCTGAACCGCACCGATGGCAGAGCCACTCCTCGGTCCTGGCTTGGGAGATGGGCATCTGAGCCCTTCGCCTTTCCGATGAGAGGGAATCGTAGACAATCAACGGAATCAACAGTAGACAAAAGATGTCCAGCCGGCTCATCGTTGCCGTGACAAATGCCTGACCGTGATTGCGACGCCGCCCTCACCGCTTGCGCACTTTGAGTGGAATGCCCAGCCGAGGAGGCAGTCAGTTACTGTCGACGTTGATCTTCACCCCTTGGTCGTTCCACAAATCGACGCGGGTGAGCAACTTAGGACAGCATGACCCCGCGCCCCAGGACGCCAAGTCGATCGTGAACCTGCGGTCCACATGCAAGAGGCGGGTGAGACAAAGTGCATGGGGCGCAATCACTGAAGTGCGCGTGAGTCACTGGGCAGCGCCTCCCCTGCTCCTCCGCAGGCGCCCGGCCTCATACCGCCGATCGTCACCTCGACCACGCCCCTCGGCAGTCGACCTCGGGCGAGCGAGTCGTCCGGGGAGGACGGAGCGCCAGACTGTCGGCAGTGGCGGGGGGGGCTGGGCATCGGTAATGGCAGAGCGGGAGCCGCGGGTGAGCGGCCCGAGCAACTCGCGGCCGCATTCGCTCAGTCTCGAGTAGACCTCGCCGGCGACGAACGAGCGGCAAACGAGCTGGCCCACGAAGCCTTGCGCGCACTGGACCAATCGGGCCACGGCGACCACTGACTCGCGTTGGAGCGTGCCGCTACGTTCGGCGATCCCGTACGGTTGCGTTGCCTGTCCTGGTATGAGAGTTGCCACGTCTCCCACCAGGTAATGCTGAGAGGTCACTCAGTCCAATAGGAGAGAGACATCAGCGCCACAGGTGGGCGCTGCCTCGCTGGCATGATGTTTGATCCGTCGAGTCGGCCACACGCAGCGACTCCTATGCATCAAGGTGCGACGTTGCCGCCGAATGGGAGGCCGGGGCGGACGAATCAGTCCACATCGATCACGATCCGGCAGTGGTCGCTGGAGCCCCAGTCTTCGACGGAGTTCAGCGCTCGCGCGGTTACCTGTTCGTGAAAGCCGCGCGAAGCGAACGCATAGTCGAGTTGCGACTGAGCCGTCTCGGGTGATTGGCTCGTGGTGTGATAAGTCGGCACGTTGCCCGTGTCGGGCGACAATCCTGCGGGCGTCGGCTCCGCCTTCCGACCGTGCGGGAACTGCGGCCCGAGCAGCTCTAGTCCGAGCGCCTTGAAGCGCTCAAAGACGGTCTGGTCGCGTGCTGCCAGCGACTGCGGCTCGATCGCGATGCCGCCGTAGACCATGTTCAAGTCGCCGCCGGCGATGATCCGATGGCTGGCCGGATCGGCATCGCCAATGAACGCCGAAAGGTCGGAGAGGATTCGGTGCGCCGAACCATCCGAGTGCCCGACGCGCCATTTCGTGCGCGTGGAAGGGTGCGGACTCATCCACCGCGCGTACATCGAGACAGCGATGAACGGCTGGGTCTGGTCGTCTCTCGGGACGACGCGGGCGGCCGCGATCGTGCCGATTCCGCTGACCGCGATCTCGCCCTCAGCCACGAAGCTGATTGGACTGACCTGCTTGAACCACTGCAGTTCGACCCGGTCCGAGAGGCGCACGACCATCGGCCAGCGATCGAGTAGACGCGGAAAGCGACCCTCGTACCAGTGGGAGTTCCAACGGTGCGAGTCGTAGTGCGCCTCAGGGCCGAGCCAGACTCGGTCGGCCACGTCCGGCGCAACCCGACCGGCTTCCTGGATCAGCGCGACATCCACGTCCGCCATCGAAACCAACTCACGCCAAGGCTGATGCCGCTTGGCGATGTTCCAGCTGATCAGTGTGATTGTCACCCGGTGGCTCCTCGACGCCGCGGCGAGTCTACCTGCTCAAGCGGCAGCAGCGTCGGTGCAGGTAGTCTCCATCCTGAGGTTGTAGCTGAATGGGCCTCCAGCCACATCGGTGCGAGCTGTCAGAGGCTTGCTCATCATTTGGCGAACTCAGCCCGCAGAAAGCAGCACCTGGCCGATGTCCATGAACCAGTTCAGCGCCGCCAGGAACCGCCCGAGAGTCGCTGCGATCGGGTTGAGTGACACCCAGTTGGCCGAGATCCGCCCGTTCTGCGGGAACCTCAGGCCGGCCCAATCTGTAGATGAGTATCTGAATCTGCAGCGCTTCAGCTGGTCAGAGACCGATATTGTGGTCGCCTGCGGCCTCGACCACGACGAAATCGACGCAGGCGTCCACGTCTTGACCATCGGACCGATGTCGCATCGAATCCCCCAGCGGCGGAGAGATCGGCCCGGCCGCGCGTTTCAAGAGCTAGCGAGCATGGCCGCCCAGAATCGGGAACGAGAGTTGGCAATTGCGCCCCTATGTCCGCCGATGTATCGCGGACCGGCCGAGATACTCACGAAGGAGTTGAGCAGCGCCGATGATCCACCGACTACCGTCACTTCGTATCGGGCTGGCGAGCAACTCCGGAATCCCATCGTCGAGACATCAAGCGGCCGTCCGGTGGCGCTGCGCATGCAGTGGGCCGACCGTCCCTGGGGTGGTCGCTCCCCAGCCCCCGGCGTGGATGTCCTGGCGCTGTACCTCCCCAAGCTCTCAAACCTGTCACTCTGGTTCAGAGCGTTCTTGATCGACATCAGCGAGTTCGATCCGCAGAGGGTGCCTCAGCCTCCCTCTCTTCTCGGTGACCGATCTCCCTGGTACACGCCCAGGGAGGACGAACTCGCACGAACCATCACTGAGATCGCGCGCAGGAAGGCGGATCTGGAGAGCGACCAGCAACGTGTTGAAGGGCAGCTCGCAAGAGAGCGTGTGCAGGCCGACGCCACTGTTCGCCGCACGATCTGGGAAGATGGCAATGATCTGGTCGAGGCGGTCGGCGAGATGCTGGAGGAGATGGGTTTCGCCGTCGAGAAGATGGACGAACCGAAGCAGCCGCACGAGGCGAAGCATGAAGACCTTCGGCTGACGGTCGCCGACCAACCCGATTGGCAGGCCATTGTCGAGGTCAAGGGCTACACCAAGGGGATCAAGACCAACGATGCCCAACAGGTTCGCATGCACAGAGATCGTTACATCAAGGAAACGGGACGAGAACCGAACCTGACCATCTGGATGGTCAACCCGTACCGCGCGATGGAGCCATCGGATCGCCCCGGTCCGGACAGCAACGTTGATGACACTGCCAAGATCGTCGAAGCGGTCTGCGTGCTCACGACGGACCTCTATCGGCTGTGGAAGTCGGTCAAGGCCGGCGACAGTGCCCAAGACGTCGTTGTGGGGTTGTTGGTCGAGGCCGAGGCTGGACTCTGGCGACCGTCCTTGAATCCCTGAAGCCCCGCAGCCACTCCGCCAGCGTCACCTCTTCGATCACTCATCTTCACGAACGCCCTCCTGTCTTGTAAACCACGATCGAGACGTGTGCAGGTCGTCTATGCAACGCAGTGATTCGACGGTCGCCGCGTTATGCTGGAGTCCGGCAGGGAGCCTGTGATCGGCGCGGGCCTCGAGCCCCGGCGCAGTAGCGCACCGGTCCTGTGAGGGCCTTGAGCCCCGCTCCCTCCCGCAACTCACCTACCCGTCAGCGCTCCCTCGTTCTTGCCCACCGCCCCAGCGTGAGACCACGCAGCAGCCAGTGCAGGCACCAGGTCAGCGGAAGCTGCCAGCGCAGCCGTCTCAGCGCCCGCCGCCGCCACTCCAGCTCCCGCTCACTCCGCCGCTCGCGCCAGGGAGCGTCGGCCGGGGGCGGGGTCAGTCCGAACACGCCGATCAGCCGAAGCTCCAGCTCCAATCGCCGCCGCTCCGCCCGCAGCCAATCCAGGGTGTAACGCGCCTGTTTGCGGTCCGCCCAAGCCTCGCGCCACTGGACGACCGTCCCGGCCGCCGCGCCGTAGACCTGTTCCTCGCCCGTCTCCGCTTCCTCCGTGATCAGCTCTGGGAAGACGCGGCGGGGCGGCCGCACGACACTCTGTGGCCAGCCATCGTCGTCAGCATCCACTTCTTCCACACTGGCCTTGTCCCTGCTGACGTCATGCCCTTCTGTCACTTGACTTTCGACGGCCTCCACCCGCCCGCGCAGCGACGCAAGTTCGACCCGCAACTCGTCGACCGCCGACCTCCAGTCCGCCCCAGGTTCCTGTAGGAGGACCTCCTCCCCACCCCCCGGTTCGTCCGGCACGGGAGCAGTTGCCTGGTCTTCCTGCTCCTCCTGCCCCTCCCGCTCAGTCTGTTCGCGCAGGTACTTCTCCAGCGCCTGGCGCATCCGCCGGCTGACGTGCCGCTCTTCGAGACACTTGGCCGCCGTGCGGTAGTTGACGCCCAGCCGCTCGCCCGCCTCGACGATGCCCTCGCGCTCGACCAGCAGGTCCAGCGCCCGGAGCAACACGTCGTCGCTGGGAGCCCCCTCGCGTCCCCGCCGGCTCACCCGGCCCTGCCCCTCCTGTTGCCCGGAACACATGCCGCACGTGTCCACGAGGTGTCCGCCACCCCGCCCCGCCCCGGGACAACCCAGTCAAAACCGCAATGCAAGTGCAACTTCACTGCAATCTCACTGCAATCCAGGGGGAAGGAGCCCTTGCGCCCCACTTCTTGCGCTTCACGTCCGTAGGCGGCACGAAGTCCAGCCCAGGACTGGAAATCCAGCCCCGATTGCACTCTGCAATCGAGTCTGGATTCCTGTACACGCCCCCGACTGCAATCGAGGGCCTCAGGCTGCCCGCACAGCACCAGGGTGTCTCAGGCAACACTCCCGTCCGGCCCCGATCAATCACTTGCTGTACCGACGCCCGCGCCCTACCGAACTCCGAACTAGTGCACTACATAGAGAGGATAGCCGACGGAAAGCGGGGGCCGAACGATGACCGGATGAGGACGAGCAACCACGCATCGTCGCGGTCTCCGCGACCACCATGAACGGACACGAAGATGAGATTCAACCCACTCAAACTGATTCAGAGGCGCCGGCCGAAGGGGCCGGCGCTGCTCGAAGTGACCCCGCCGCGCACCGGCCAACGCACCCTGCTCGGGGTCGAGAACCTGCTCCAGTCGATCGCCGCGCCCGAGCCGTTCGCGCTGGAGCTGGCCGGCCAGAGCTCGGGCGTCAGCCTGCTCGCCCGCTGCTCGGGCGACGACGTGGTCCGCGCCCAGATCGCGGCCCACTACCCCCAGGCGCGGGTGCGGGAGCTGGACCCGGCCGAGGACCCGCTGCGGCTGGGCGAGGACGAGCAGGCCTGGTCAATCACGCTCCGGCCCTCCGGTCCTCCGTATGCGCCGCTGCGAGCCTTCCGCGACCGCGACCTGCTCGACCCCGGCTCAGACCCGCTCTTGGCCCTGGTCGGCGCCCTGGGCCGGGCCGGGGCGGGTGAACGGTTGGTCGCTCGGTTGCGGCTGCGGGCGCTGAGACCGGACTGGTCCCAGCGCTGCCTAGCCCAAGCGTACGAACGGGAGGAACGTACCCAAGTCCGCCGCGACGCTCCGGCTGGAACCCAGCGGGGAGGCCTGGATCCCCTGGCGCTGACCGTGCTCGGCCTCGTCTTCGGCGGCGGGGCCCTGGGGCTCAAGTGGATTGAGGCAGGCGAGATTGTGAACGTAGTCGGACTCGGTCTCGGCGTCGTCGCCGCCCTCGCCGGGTTCACCTGGCTCAAGATGCGCTGGAACCGGAATCGCAACCGGATCCTGGACCCTGTGCTGGTGCGCGAGAAGATCGGTCAGGCCGCCTTCCAGGCGGAGGTCGAGGTCGTCGCGATCCTGCCCGCAGGCGCGGACCGCGGACGGGCGAAGCAACTGCTAGAGCCGGTCGCCGACGCCTACCGCCGATACGACCATCCGGCCGGGGCCCGCTTCGAGGCAGGCAAGCTGCAGCGCTGGTTGCCGCAGACTCCGCTCTTGGAGCCCTCAGCCCCGGGCTGGTTCCGCTCCCCATCGGTGCTCGGCGTGCGCGAGCTGGCGGCCCTCTGGCATCCGCCAGGCGCGGGCGACGAGACCTACGAGGTCGGACGTTCAGGGGCGAAGGCGCTGCCGCCGCCGCATGCGCAACTCCGCGACGGCGCCAATGTCGGCGAGGCAGTGGGCGAACTGCACCGGCCGATCCACTTCCCGCCCGACCTGATGCGCCGCCACCACCTCTACGTGGCCCGCACGCGGATGGGCAAGTCGACCCTGATGCGCCACCTGGTCGAGCACAAGCTCCAGGAGAAGGCCGCGGGCCGCGACCGCGACGCCGTGGTTGTGATCGACCCGCACGCCGACCTGGTCGCAGCGATCCTCGAACAAGTCCCCGAGCAGCTGGTCTCCGAGGTGCGGTTGATCGACCTGGCCGACGAGCGCGGCGCGGTCGGAATCAACCTGCTCGACGCGAACGTGTTCACCGACCGCGATCGAACCGCCGACGCAGTGGTGAGAGTCGCGCGCGGCCTGTGGGAGCAATGGGGCCCGCGGATGCAGTCGATCCTCGAGCAGACGGTCAAGACGCTGCACGAGGCCAACAGCCATCCCGCGACTAAGCCCGAGGAGCAGCACACGATCCTGGACGGACTCAAGCTGCTGACCGACGAGTCGTTCCGTCTCGACGTGCTGACCAGGCTGAGCGACCCCTACCTGCTCCAGTGGTGGGCCAACGACTTCGGCAAGTGGCGGCGCGAGTACCGCTCCGACGCCCTCGCTCCGGTGCAGACCCGGCTCAACTACTACGCGTCTTCGACCCACGCCCGAGCGATCCTGGGTCAATCCCGGTCGACCGTCGACCTCAGGCGGACCATCCTCGAGGGCGGCGTCCTGCTGGTCTCCACCGCCCAGGGCTCGGTCGGCCGCGACGTGGCCGCGCTGGTGGGAGCCTCGCTGCTCAACCTCGTGGACTCGGTGATTCGCGAACAGGAGCGGTTGCCGCAGCATGAGCGGCGCGGCGCCTTGGTCGTGGTCGATGAGATGCAGACGATTCCCGGGGTCGAGTTCGAGTCGATGCTCTCCGAGCTGGGCAAGTACGGCGCTTCGTTCGTGCTCGCCACCCAGAGCCTGGCCAAGCTGGACCAGATCTCGCCCTCGATGCGCCACACGCTCCTGGCCAACGTCGGCTGCCTGGCCGTCTTCCAGGTCGCTGGCGACGATGCGCGCGAGCTGATCTGGGAGCTGAACCGCGAGCGGGTCTCGGAGGAGGACATCGTCTCCCAGCCCGTGCATCACTGCTACGTGCGGGCCACGGTCGGAACAGAGCGCACGCCCGTGTTCTCGATGCGTGTGCGTAAGCCCGAACTGGGCGACCCCGGGCGGGCAGCCGAAATCCGCAAGGCCGCCTCGGCCTATCTCACGCCCGCGCACCGCTTGGAGGCGCAGGAGATGGAGCTGAAGCGCCAGCTGGACCAGTACCAGGACGGTGCAGACGCGCTGCGCAACGGCAAGGAACCCAAGCCGCCGAAACCGGACCACCCGCCCAAGCCGAAGCGGGAGGACCGCCAGGCCAGGCGTGCCGAGGATGCTGACGAATGAGAATGGAAGATCCGGTGGTCAGCATTCTGAGCTGGTTGAGTCAGTTACCGCTGCTCGACCGGCTCGAAGTGGCCGCGCTCTCGGGCTGGTCGCGCAGCGCCGTCTACCGCGCGGTCGAGTCGCTGGAGGGCGAGCGTCTGGTCCAGCCGGTCGCGCACGCCTCGGCTCTGATCCCGCCGACCCGCCGCTACACGCTCACGCCCGCAGGGCTGCGCCGTCTGGCTGAGTCGGAAGGCATCAACGCCGAGCGTCTGCTGCACGAGCGGCCTGTCTCGGAGCAGGCGCGGCGGCTGTTCCTCGGTCGGATCGACGCGCTCGCCGTGCTCTACCGGCTCTGCTGCACCATGGCCGATGTCGCATTTCCGATCCAGATCCGCTGCTACCGTGCGTTGCCGGTCGATCTCTGTCTGCGGCTGCCGGACGGTCGAACGATCGCGCTCGTGCGCCTGGGGAGGATCAACGAACGCCGGTCCCTCGCCAGGCGGCTCGCCCGCCTACGCGACGGCCCGGCGTTCGCCGCCGTGCTGCTACTCGCGCCGGAAGAGACCCGTTTGCGCGAAGTTGCCCGGAGGCTGCGGAGTTTCCCACGACCC
The DNA here is from genome assembly GCA_009837565.1 of Chloroflexota bacterium. GTDB lineage: Bacteria > Chloroflexota > Dehalococcoidia > Bin125 > Bin125 > Bin125. The sequence goes on from VXTH01000046.1 coordinate 20,385, forward strand.
TGCTTCCTCGCGCTCGAGCGGGACGCAGTAACGGCGGGGCCGGACTCGCTCATCTGGCGCGCGCCGTCGGCGGAAGTCGCGCTAAGCCTGCGCGAGGCGCTGGGCCTTGCCGGGCCCCAAAACTCATGGGCGACGGAGCGCCCGTTAGTCCGCGTCTCGCCGCCTGCGGATAAGCGCTCTGCCGGCAGGCCGCCCGATTGGATGGTGCCCGCCTGCCTGGTCCCTTCGGAGAAGCGCGCTCTCGACCTGATCGCCGACTGGCCGTGGATCAGGGCGGACCATCTGGCCGCACTGCTCGGCGTAAGCCGCACCCGGCTGCGCCAGCTGCTCCGCCGAGCCGGCGAGTTTGGGTTAATCGTCCGGCCGATCATCGCGGGCCGGCTTCGGCTCGCGCTCTCTGGTCGTGGCCTCGCCTTCGTGGCGCGACGCGACCGTGCTTCGGTCGGCGAAATGCGCAAACGTTGGAGCGCAGAGTTGATAGCGCGGGAAGGCGACAACGATTGGCGCAATATGAGGGGAAGCAGGAACCGCCAGTTGCTACGCAACCTTTCCCATACCGAAGCCGTGCACGGATTTCTGGCAATGCTGGCCGAACAAGCCCGCGCCAGCGGCTGGGAACTGATGCAGATCGATCCGCCGCACCGAGCCTCGCGCTACTTCCGCTTGCACGACCAACTGCGCTCGATCCAGCCCGATGCTTGCGGCGTACTCCGTCGCGACGGGCGCGACTACCCCTTCTTCTTGGAATGGGAGCGACGCGCGATCCGGCCTTCAACCATGGCCCGACGGCTCGCGCCCTATCTCCGCTACTGCTTGTCAAAGCGTCCAGTCGAGGATTACGGCGTGATCCCGGCAGTGCTGATCGTGTTTGAAGACGAGGTTGCCGCCGTCCACTTCCTCCAAGTCGCCCGCGCAGAGCAGGACCGCGCGCATGTCAGCGTGCCGCTCTTCGTTGCCGACAGCGAAGAGCTCCGGCGAAATGGGCCGTTCGACCGAGTATGGCGAGAGGTTGACTCAACTCAGCCAACAGCATTTCTCGAGTCAGCTGACCGCTTCGGCTGACTTGCGAACTCCAGCCATGTCTAGCGCTCTCGCGTACCGTCGGCGCAGGCGCGGTCGAGGCTCCATATTCTGCGGGCCTGACGTGTCTCCCATGCCTGTGGTTGCTACCCCTTGGCCGTGCCTAAAACCCACCTGAGTTGTCCTCCGTTCTCACAGGGAGAACTAGAATCTGTTGAACGTCCGCCAATTGGGCCTGGAGTATCCGATGGCGCTTTGGAAGGTGTTCCCGGGCAAGGACTTCGTCTTCGAGCGCGACTTTCTGGATAACTGGCACGTCGGCATCAGTTTCGGGTTCCAGAATGACCTCCGCTCCTTTTCGTCTCTGGCGGCGATTCGCGATGTTCATGACGACGGTTCGGAGCAGCTGTGGCGGTTCTACGAGGAGATCGAAATCGACTCTTTGGTCGTCGTGCCGCTCGCAGAATCGCGCATGCAGATCGGAGAGATTGCAGGCGACTATCGCTTCCGACCAGAAGTGAATCCCTACCATCTGCGAACGGTCAGATGGCTGGCGGCGGGGATCTCCGACTCGGACTTCGATCCCGATATCGTGGCGTCGATTCGAAGCCCTCAAACCGTACATCGGATACAGGTTGACAATGCTGAAGCACTGGTTCGCGACCTGATATGGAAGGGGATCGACAGCTACCTCGACCGCGCCCGCCCACATGTTGAGTCGGGTGATTTCGACATCCAAGAGATGGACTACAAACTTGGGATCATCGCGGGCCTGGACAGGGCCCGTTCCTCATTGCTGGACGGCGACAACGAGTGGCCCGAGCTGATTCGCAAAGCGCTGCAGGTGCAGGGCAGCCCCATGACCTGGCGAAGCGCCGCGTCGATCTATGAGTGGTTCGAATCTGATCCGGGAGGTGCGAGAGAAGCCATGACGAGCTTCTGGGTGGATGGCGTCCGCAGCGATGCCGAACGAATCCAAGCGCTCGTGGAGAACATTCCCGACTCACTCGGATTCAAGAGCCGCGAGGTCGGGATGACGCTTCGCACTGTTTCCGCGCTGCTTATGGCGCTCGGTCCCGACCATCCGCCATACACGAGGCGCTCGTTTGATCGCGCCTACGAAACGGCAAGATACCCAAGCCAAAGGCCTAGCGCGGCCCAAGGAGAGACGTACCAACACGCCCTTGACTTCCTGGACCGATTGATTGAGAGAGCGGCGGCGCTCGGCTTCCAGCGTCCGACCGACCGGTTGGAAGCGCAGTCCTTGGTCTGGATCATGTCACAGCACGACGCTCAGTCGGCCGAATCGGGGGAGGACAATGTAGAAACCCCGGAGCAGAAGACAGACCTCCAGAGACTGGCGGAGGAGTTGCTGCTCCCTACTCACTCACTGGCGACCATCGAAAAGCTGCTCAAAGACAAGCGGCAAGTGATCTTCCAAGGACCGCCTGGAACCGGCAAGACCTACGTGGCCAAGAAGCTCGCGGAATGCCTGGCCGGCTGCCCCGATCGCGTTCAACTCGTCCAGTTCCACCCGTCCTACGCCTACGAGGACTTCATCCAGGGCTATCGGCCGACGCTTGACGACGAAGGCCGCGCCTCATTCCAACTGCGCAACGGTCCGCTGGTCGAGATGGCGGAGCTCGCTCTGAGCAACCCAGAGCGGGCGCACTTTCTCGTCATCGACGAGATCAACCGCGGCAACCTCGCTAAGGTCTTCGGTGAGCTGTACTTCCTCCTTGAATACCGAGACGAAGCAATCCGGCTCCAATATTCGGACGCACCATTCACGATGCCGAAGAACCTCTACATCATCGGCACGATGAACACGGCCGACCGCTCGATTGCGTTGGTCGATCTCGCCCTACGCCGGCGCTTCCACTTTGTCGAGTTCCATCCCGAGGCGGCGCCGATCAAGGATCTACTCAGGCGATGGCTGCGCGAACACGGACCCGAGATGCTGTGGGTGGCAGACGCTGTTGACCTTGCGAACGCCAAGTTGTTCGCTCGGGAGGCGGCAGTTGGACCCAGTTACTTCATGAGAGCCGGGCTTACTGAGCAGCAGATCGAACTCATCTGGAACCACAACGTCCTGCCTTACATTGAGAAACAACTCTTCGGCGAACCTGACCGGTTGCGCGAGTTTGGCGTGCAAGTGCTGCGTGACGAATTGAATGAAGGAGCGGCGTCTGAGGATCAGTCGGTTGGGCCTGACGAGGACGATGCGGTCGATTGAGCTACGGGAGTACGAACCGTCAGACCCGGTCGTGCTCGCCGTCGCTGAACGGGACGCACTCTCAACCGCAATCCCGTCGCTCCGCATCACGCCAGCAACTGGCGCCCAAGACGCCTACACCCTGACGCCGGGTTCCACCGTTGGCGCGCTCGAACTCGGCGCCCTCTCGATCCGGATCCGTCCCAAGCTCTCGATCCAGCGCGTGCTCTATCTGGCCTCGCAAGCGATGAACGTCGTCGACTTCCGCGAGGAGCCGTTCGGATTCGACGAAGAGGCCTCGCCGCAGAACATCCTGGCCCCCACCTTTATCGCCGCGGCGCAGCGGGCGTTTTCACGCGGGTTGTTGCACGGCTACCGCAATGTCGAGGACACGCTGACGACGATACGCGGCCGAATCGATTTCGCAGAGCAGTTGCGTCGCCGCTACGACGTCCCACTGCCTGTCGAAGTACGCTACGACGATTTCACGGAGGACACCCTAGTCAACCGACTGGTCAAGGCCGCCGGAAGGCGACTCGCCGGACTCCAAATCGGGGACGCGCGCTGGCGGCACGGATTGAGGCGGATCGACGCGACCCTGGCGAACGTCACCCTGGTCGGTGTTCCTCGCAGCCAGGTGCCTACCATCGAATTCGACCGTCTCAACGAACACTACCGTGAGGTCGTCCAGCTCTCCCGGCTCATCTTGAGGCATGCGGCGCTCGATGCGGTGCGAGGGGACGTGCCAGCGTCCGGCTTCCTGATGGATATGAACGTCGTCTTCCAGGAGTTCGTCACCAGCGCGCTTCGGCAGCAGCTGGGCCTGTCAGAGCGTAGCTTCCGCTCCGACGCTGGAAGCGCCGCGGGGTACTTGGACGCAAATCGTCGGATTGCCCTCAGACCGGACTTCACTTGGTGGGAACGCGGCACATGCGTGTTCGCGGGGGACGCGAAATACAAGATCACCAAAGACGGCAGCGGCACCAACGCGGATCTCTACCAGGCGCTCGCCTACGCCACTGCGCTGAACTTGCCGGGCGCGCTTCTGGCCTATGCGGAGGGCCAACCGTCTGCACACGTAGTCAGCCACGCCCACAAGCGGATCGATGTCGTGACCGTGGAGATGAGCGGCACGATTCAAGACCTGCGGGCTTCGGTCGCTGACTTGGCCAATCGAGTCCACCACCTTCGTGCTGAGTCGCTTCTTCTCCCTTGTGTGCCCGCTTAGCCAGAGCCGTACCACCGGTTGGTCCCCACCGAGTTCGCCGTCCTACTCAAGGCCGAAGCCGCCCAGAACTCCGATAACGAGATGCTCGACCTGCTCACCACTCCGCGGTCGAAGACCACTTGCTGCCACAGCCCGCGCCGCAGCGTGCCCGTCCCAGACGCCGAGCCAAAGGCCAAACGACCGGTGCAGAGAGTGCTCGGAGCTCGCCTATGAACACAGCACGAACCGACATCGATCGATGTGTGCCTCTCCCGCCTCATCGCATCCCAGACGACCCTCTTGGAAGGGCAGCCCTTTCGCACCATCCCTGGATGGATGTCCCGTGCGATACTGGGTCGCGTAAGGAGAGTTAGAATGGCGCGGAGTCGGCGGCCAAGGTCACGATCGCGACGTCAACGCAAGAATCGGCCCAAGCGCCAAACAGTCTTCTTTGCATTTCCGTCCCAGCCTGAGAGCGTCGAGGAGTCGATAAATCTAGCCCTTACACACCTGAAGACAGCACCGCAGATCAAAGACACGGGGCTGAGATTCCGACCGTGGCCAGATATGTCGGTATCTGGTCGGCATCTCCTGGGTGAGATAACAGATCAGATTGACCGCAGCACGGTTGTTGCCTGCGATGTCACCTACACCAATGCGAACGTGGCATTCGAGCTCGGTTACGCGATTGGTAAGTTTAAGAGGGTGTGGCTATCTTTGGACACTTCAATCGCTAATGCCGCTCGCGACTTCAATCGTTCCTATCTCGGCCACCTAGGCTTGGGATTCTCCCCCTACGAGAATCACCAAGAACTCGCTGTCTCTCTGCTGAAGGACGCTCCTTGGACCTCTCCGCAAGATGCTCTTCTAGGAGACGCCTATAGAGAAAGGCGTCCCAGCTCGGAGCAAGCGACACTCCTCTACGTCATGCCGCCCATCAGCACTGACGCAGTAATCGCCGTCCGCGAAGAGATTTCGGAGTCCATCTTTCGCCAACATGCGATCATCGATGATCCGCGTGAGTTCGCGAATCCTACGTTGGAGTGGTATGCCGACACAGTCTGCGATGCTGATGCAGTACTCATTCACCTGTTGAGCGACAACCATCGCGATTCGGCCACACACAACACTCGGGCATCCTGGGTTGCCGGATTGGCATACGGCCTGAACAAACCCGTCCTCATGCTCGCCCACACCACATATACATGTCCGACTGACTACCAGTCCATTCTTCAAGAACACGCAACGGCGGAGCAGGCTTCCCTGTTGTTTCACGCCTGGCACCAATCGATCCATATCAGAGCGCGCCGGCCCCGACGCCCTGAATCCCGCTCCCCAGAAGCCTCTCAGCTGTTACAACTGCGCGACTTATCCTTGGGACAACCTGTTGCCGAGAACGAAAGGACCAGGCTGGATGAGTACTTTGTCGAAACAAGTGCCTTCTATGAGGCTCGGAGTGCCGACGTCTCAATCTTCGTCGGCCGTCGCGGGACAGGCAAGACAGCTTCCTTCGTCGCCCTCGCGGACGACTGTCGACGCGACCGGCGCAACCATGTTTGTACAGTGCAACCAGTTGGCTATGAGGTCGACGGCCTGATACATTTGCTATCCGAAGATTGGAAGTCTGCCGATCGAGGATTTCTCGTAGAGAGCCTCTGGAAGTTCCTGATCTATAGCGAACTCGCGAAGAGCGTAACGGACTCGATTGCGGCACGCCCCCTACACAGCAGGCACACCGACGAGGAACAGGCACTAGTCGACTACGTGTCCCAGCGAAGCGATGTTCTTCTTTCTCCGTTCTCTCAGCGCTTGAATCGCGCGGTGGGAGAGCTGCGTGGCACCGGCGGCCTTGGTGACACTGAACTCCAACGGGCGCGGATTAGCGAGCACCTTCACATCGAGCATCTCGGACAGCTACGAAGGTTCCTAGGGTCTGCTCTGCACAACCTACACAGAGTGGTGATATTGGTTGACAACCTGGATCATCAATGGCAGGCAGGCTCTGATACTCAAGTACTCTCCACATTGCTCCTTGGACTACTGCGAGTGACGCAGGACATAGTGAGTGACTTCCAGCGAGATCTTGAACAGCGCCGACGAGTCAACGTTGCGATGACGACCTTCATCAGGAGCGATATCTTCTCGCATCTAGAGCCCCTGGCCACCGAGCAGGACAAGTGGCCTGTGCGGCGAATGACTTGGAATGATCCAGATCTGTTGATTCGCGTGATCGAAGAACGACTGTCGCATGCGGGCCAATCGTCGCTTGATGCCAATGAGATCTGGGACCAGGCATTCCCCGCCGATGTCGCCGGTAAGTCGCCGAAGCAGTTTATCATCGAGAACACGCTACCCCGTCCACGAGATGTCGTCTTCCTCGCGAAAGAAGCGGTCGCCGTTGGCGTGAATCGCAATGCTGAAACTGTGACCGAAGACGACATGCTCCTTGCACGGAAAAGGTACTCGAATTACGTATTCGGTTCAATCTTGGCCGAGGATGACCCACAGCGGCTAATGATGGAGCCAATTCTCTATGAATTCGCCGGCTCGGAACGAGAGGTCGCCAAAGCAGATGTGTTGTCTCGAATGAGATTGGCAGGCGTTCCAGACTCCGACGCCGAGTACTATGTTCTCTTACTCTGCGACGTGAACTTCTTCGGCATCCGAACGGCTTCCGGCTATACGTTCCCAGAGCATGAGAACGAGCGGAGCGTGCTTCTCCGATTGGCAGACAGATTGGCCGTTGAACACGACTGGGGAGATGTTTGGTTCAAGATACACCCGGCGTTTTATGACGTTCTGCAGATTGAGTCGGACTAGATTGAACATGGGTTGTTGTGTCTTTCTTGGTGGGAAACTCCTGTCGAGGAAACTAGTGCGGAGTCGGTCGGTGCGCCTTGCGACCAGCGAATCTCGGTTCAGCTGCACCCGAAGCCCGAGCCCAGCTGTATTGATCGCTCTAAAACTCGTCCAGTGATCGCTCTAAAACTCGGCCACTTG